>JAJBBD010000065.1 GCA_020532355.1 Candidatus Cloacimonadota bacterium
AAAAATCTATAGATGGGGTTATAAGGATTTTGCACAATCCAGCTTGCTATTACTCTGGCAAAAATGATCAAATTATACATGTTGATCATCTGGATAATAACCAGTATAATTAGAACATGAGGAGAAAACGCCATTTAATCTAGAACCTCATGACAGTTTCTACAGCGTGCTTCATAAGCTTCGGTTGAACCTACTAAAATCTGTTCTCCTTTATGAACAGTTCTTTGAGTACGATTAGCAGGATTTCCGCATTTTACGCATATAGCGAGGTTTTTGGTAACATATTCTGCTATTGCCAATAATTGAGGCATACTACCAAACGGAACTCCTCGATAATCCTGATCTAATCCGGCAACCATTACCCTGTAACCTTGATCTGCCAAATCGTTACAGATGCCTACAATTGATTCGTCGAAAAACTGTGCTTCGTCTATAGCTACAATCTGAGTATCTTCCTGCAGGTATGTGTAAATCTCCGAAACTTCATTGATGGGAATGGAGGGAGCTTGCATGTTAGAATGAGACACAATATTGTTGGCGTCATACCTGTCGTCTATGACTGGTTTGAATACCAAAACTTTTTGTCTTGCATACTCAGCTCGGCGAATTCTGCGAATCAGTTCTTCAGTTTTTCCACTAAACATACTTCCACAGATCACTTCTATCCATCCGGTTTTATTGTTAATAATATTCACTGTAAGGCTCCTCTAGGGATATGACCCATTATTCCCAAGCTCTGTATGGGGCTTTTTTTGTCAAATGCTTTATGGCAAACAAAGCCCGCAGAAGGATTGTATCTGCGGGCATAACGATAATTATTGAGTTCAACTGTGGGAGATTCCCGCCTGCAAAGCTCGCAGATTTGCATCTACAATGGCTTCTCCCTTACGCACAAATATACTTTTTATACTTTCTCCAATCTCATCTACCGAAAATCCCAATTGTTTAATTGCGGCTCCCAGTACAACAATATTCATAGCACGAGGCGCTTTCACTTCTTTGGCAATTTCATCCGCATCAAACAGAAGATGGTTTTTAACTGCTCTTATTGATTTATAAAGCAATTCGACTTCTGGGTAATTAGGTATGTTAATAAACGGTTTAGAGTTTGTAATAATCCACCCATCAGAGGCTAAATATGGTAAATATCGCAAGGATTCCATAGGCTCAACAGAAAGGATCATATCGGCATCTCCCATAGTGATAAGATCGCTATGAATATCTTTATCAGATAAGCGCAGATGGCTTTGAACATCTCCACCCCGTTGACTCATGCCATGCACTTCGGCTTGTTTAAGTAGCCAGCCTCTCTGCAATGCTGCATGCCCTAATACGGTTGCGATAGTTAAGATGCCTTGACCACCTACTCCGGCAAGAATTATATCTTTTTTCATTTTTTAGCCTCCCTTTTATTCTTTTTCTTGAGAGTCTGCACACATTCTCGCCGAGGGATGATAACAGAAACGCCGTTATAGGCTATTTCTTCTTTGTAGATGCGAGTCATCTCCTCGTGGTTTTTTATAAAAGGGAAAAAGGTGCGGATGTGTTCTTTTTCTACTCCTAAACCCAAACAAATATCTTCCAAGCGACCAAAAGCAGTGTAATCCTGACCACCAGTCATACCAGTGGTGCTGTTATCAAGTATAATCACTACTACATTAGATTTATCGTAAACACAATCCATCAAACCGGTCATACCGCTGTGCGTAAAAGTACTATCGCCAATTACTGCAATAGCCGGAAACAAACCACTATCTGCAGCGCCTTTTGCCATTGTAATTGATGCACCCATATCAACACAGGAATTTATGGCATTATATGGCGGCATAAAGCCTAAAGTATAGCAGCCAATATCTCCAAAAACATACCCTCTTCCATATTCTTTAACAGCTTCATTAAGTGCAAGGTAGCTATCGGCATGAGGGCAACCAACACAAAGCGCAGGCGGTCTACCTACTACTATATCTGGAACCTCTTTTCCATATTTGACTGGCATGCCAAGAGCCGCTGCAACTTTGTTTGGATTCAATTCTCCATCCCGTTCCAAGGTGCCATCCAATCTTCCATGAATAGGCTTAGTTCCATTAAATGAAAGCCCTTTTGCATGTTCTTCCAAAACAGGCATACCTTCCTCAAAGAAATAGATGCTTTCACATTTGTTATATAATTCATGAATCTTAGGGATAGGTGGTGGATATTGGCACACTTTAATTACAGGATAGGGTATAGTTTGATCCTTAAACACTTCACACAGATAGTTGTATGCCAAGCCTGAAGCGATGAGTCCTTTACTATAATCTTTTGCATCCAATTGAGAGCTATTGAAGGGACTTATGACAGATTCTTCCAAAAAGCTATGTTGTAAACTAATAAGCTTTTTATACTTCTTCCGGGCTATAGCAGGAAGCAACATAAATTGAAAGAGATCATCAGGTTTTTGTAATATGTTCTGTTTGATTGGCTCTTTCCGAACAACTCCGCTTCTGGAATGTGACAGACGAGTTGTTAGTCTAATCATTACAGGAATATGATATTTTTCTGAAAGCACAAAACCATAAAAAGCCATATCGTAGCATTCTTGCTGGTTTGAAGGTTCCAAAATAGGAATCATAGAAAAATGACCGTAATAGCGTGAGTCTTGTTCATTTTGAGATGAATGCATGGATGGATCGTCTGCAACAGCAATCAGCAAGCCTCCATTTGCACCTGTCATTGCCGAATTCATAAATGGATCCGCAGCAACATTTAAACCAACATGTTTCATTGTCACCATTGCTCTTTTTCCAGAATAGCTCATGCCAAGAGCGGCTTCATAAGCTGTTTTTTCGTTAGAAGACCAAGTGCGATGCACATTGGCTTGAATAGCTTGTTTAGATCTTTGAACGTATTCCATGATCTCGGTTGAGGGAGTGCCAGGATAGCCATAAAAACCAGATATACCGGCATCAATAGCACCCTGAGCGAGGGCTTCATCACCCAATAGCATTAGTTTTTCCACTAATGAACTCCTTTTATCTTTATTTATTGTTTGCTAAGTATGTGTATGGCTGCACAGCTATGTTCGAAAACATAAAAGCTATATATAAGCATCGTATCCATTAAATATCAAATTCAAATATTTTCAGATATCCGTCAAGATATTTGTCGTTCCCCTTTTGTTTTAAGTACATTAACAAGAAGGTTCAAGCTACTATGATCCTAAACTTACAGCAAGATCTTAGCCTGAACCATGCCTAAAGAAGGCTGTAATCAATTGGAGATAAAAGCCTAGTTAAGTCTAAACTTGCGATTAATTAATTGCAGCAATTGATCACGTTCCCACTTTTTTAGTCCTAATGTCCATGTGAGGGCTAAAAAGATTGTCATGCATAGCACAATGTAGAGCATAACAGTTAGTAAATGGGCAGGATAGTGTACATTATAAATAACTAGAGCGAAGGCTAAAGTAATAAGGCTAATTGCCGCAGTAGGACCAACAGTTATTTTGAAATACTCCCGGGCATTAATACCGGCAAATCTACAAGCTTTGGGAATATTAAAGAGAAATGCGAGGAGTATATTGGGAATAAAAGTACCTAAAGCAACGCCAATGATTGCAGAATCTTGCAGATGAATATCCCAATACATTAGTATTCCCGGTAAGGTTTTTATTAGTAGTATACTCAAACCCAGATTTAGGGTAGCTTCCAAGCAAGCAATAAAAGCTAATACTTTATGTTCATTTGCCATCAATAATACATATACAGAAGAGGATCTGAAGAATAGAAGGGTATACATGGATACCAACAATATTATGGCACAGATCATTCCCGAAGTATGGTCTAAGTTAAGCCAAATATTCAATAATGGTTTTACGAATACCAACAGTGGAATAACCAACATAGAAGAAATAAGACCCATCAAGCGGTTAGATTGCAGCATAATTTCAGTCATTTTAGATTTATTGCCGGCAGCAAAAAGAGTGGCAGAAACAGGTCCCAAATTATCTAAAAACTGCGCAGAAAATTTTTGGTAGGTATCAGCAAGCCTAATGGAAATTTGGTACACTGCAACAAGTGCAACAGAACCAAAGATTGAAATAACCAATTGGTCAGTTTTTAGAATAATCAAATTAGTAAAAGTTATTAGATATGCAAAAAGCGAGAAGCCCATAACTGACCGTAGTAAAGATTTATCGTAATATCTCCAGCGAATACTAAAATTCGGAATAAGTTTTTGTACGGCAAACATCATGGTTAAGCTGGAAAGGAAATTTGTACCCAAAGCAACAAATACCATGCCTCTAAGATTAAGCTTTAAGTGAACCATTATTGCCATGCCCACAAAATTAAGGATAAGAAAAGTAGTTTGGATTATATTTCTGGCGTGCATTTTTTGTAAACCCCTCAGGATTTCAGTGAAGAAACCAAAGGGAAAACAAATTGCCGATCCAATACCAAAGAGGATAGTAACATTGCGGAAATAATCAATATTAGATATATCAAAACCAAAAACACGTTGAATATTAAAACTAAGTAATATGGCAAAGATAATTATCAAAACAGCAAATAGGGCATAGGTAAAGAATACAGTACTTACTATGCGGTTAAACTTATTCCAATCTTTATTAACATTGCATTCGCTGGTATGTTTTTGTACGGCAGTTCCAAATCCGAAATCTAATAGTAATGAATATCCAAATATCGACCACAACAAAGCCCAAAAACCGTACTCTTCCCTAGAAAGCCCTAGAAATAATATGCGGGTTAGGAAAATGGAGATAGTTATGCTTATAATCATCTTACCATAATTTGATACAGTATTGATGATCATGCGCTTACGCAATCCTAAACCGTTTGATTTCTCCATGATTTATCAGTTTAAAGAATACTAGATAAAACAAACATATATCAGGGCTGGGCAGTTTTTAATAAAAAAAGCACCTTACGGCTTTGTTGTAAATCCATATCTATTCCTTCTGAGCTTACTTTTGATACCTTGCCATGCCCATAAGCTTTCATTCTATGTTCTGCTACTCCTTTTGCAATCAAAAAATCTTTTACTGCTTTAGCACGATTTAGGGTAAGGGATAGATTATATCTCTCACTGGCGCGATGATCTGCAAAACCGTATATATCCAAAAAGAAGCCTGTATTCGATTGCATTAGGTCGGCAACTTGTTCTAGTTTTTCAAACTCTGTTGCTTCAATATCATATTCGTCGGTATCGAAAAAGATAGCTGGGAGGTTGTAGGTAAGGATTTCTTTAACCTCTTTTTCTATGTAGATAGTATCAATTTTGGTTTGAATAATAATCTCTGGGTCCGGTTTTTTAGGAGGAATAAACTCACTTTCTTTACTTCGGTCGTAATCTTCTGGATAGTGATTCATATAGATTGTCATAGTTTTTGGAATAGGCGGAACCATCACGAAAATGTTTTGAGTGTATTGATTTGGATATATGGGGATGGCTTTGATATTTATCATGCGACTATCTTCATGACTAATTTTATAATTAACCGGAGAAGTGCCAATTTCTCGCTCATTGATGTAAATAGTAGCTTTAGTGGGCAGAGTGCTAATCTTGATGGATTGTGAAAACATACCGATTTCTTCATTTAAGATAGCATGTTTATTTTTGGAACAAGCGCCAAGCATTATGATTATTAGCGCCATGAAAAACGAAGATAGTTTAAGATGTCCCATGATTCTCCTCTTTAAGGGTATTAGGATCGTTGACAATAGATTCCAAAATATATACAAGTTTCTTTTTGACAAGATTTATTTCATAATTCTGAGCTACTGTAAGTCGAGCTTGCTTTCGAATTATTTCTAACTGTGATAGTTTCATCTGGAGAAGCTCTAAAATAGCGGTAGCCAAAGCAGCGGCAGAACCTCTTTTAAACAATACACCGTTTTGTTTACTAAGTAAAATTTCTTTGGGACCATAAGCATCTGTGGCAATTACGATAAGGCTATGAGCCATAGCTTCGATAATGATTCTCCCAAAAGCTTCTTTTGCCATAGTGGGCATTAGCAATACATCGTATTGAGGAAGAACATTATGAATGTTCTGGGTTTTGCCCAAAAACCTGATCTGTTGCTGCAGATGAAACTTGTTTATTTGATCTTTGCATTTATTGGCATATATAGGATCCTCTTCACCGTATACATCGATGCAAAAATCTTGATATTCTGCAAGCACCCTGCTTGTAGCCTGAATACAAAGATCTAAACCTTTATTCGGCTCTATCCTGCCAGCAAAGATAAAACGCAAAGGTTTCTTGAGCACTCTCGTATTTTCTGGAGGCAGATCTATTCCTCTGGGAATTTGGTATATTCGCTTGCTTTTGTATCTTTGCGCCATTTCTCGACGCATCCAGTAGGATACAACAATTATTGGGTCTAAATGGATATGACCACCGATCGTTCCGGGAAGTATCATTTTAAGAAAACGGTACATCCTGCTTTTTAGATCTGATTTTATGTAGCTATCAGGCCAGATATCGCCAATATCGAATACTCTTGGGAATTTTAGTTTTTGCACTGCCAACACTGGAGCTATGGATATTGCTTTTTGGTTTCCAAAGTAAACAAGATGAGGCTGTATTGCAGATAAGGCATTAATCGTAGCATGGTAGTTATGCTTTTCTACATTGTGTTTATCGAAAAAGGAAGGATTTGAGTAATCTATATAGTGTAAAATTCTTTTGGGTTCTTCGGGGAGGAAGAGTTTGGCATTGTTTGAGGAATTGTATTCAGTACCTTTGTTGCCGCAAAGAATATATACTTCATACCCCCTATTAATCAGGTAATCCATGCTTTCTTTTACTGAAATCTCATACCCCCCCTCAAAAAAAGGAGGATAATAATTTGAGATGCATAAAATCTTCATGAAAACCTATCTTTGAGGATATCAATGAAGTGTTGATCCGGAAAGAGATCAATACCCATATAAGATTTGACAAGATATAGCAGATACAGAAACAAAATAAGCATTATTATGATCATAATAATATAGGTAAATACTTTTGCAACTGTAGTGAGACCGGTATTCATATCACCTTTATCTAAAGACTTAAACTGATTTCGAGTATCTTTTCCAAAAATGAATACAAGATACCAATGTCGGATAAACCAAAAGGAAAAACGAATATCAATAATACCTAAAGATGGAACGGGTGGCAACATCCGCTTCATTAGATTTACTAATTCCTTGCGTTGCTCATGGCTGAGGGTTTCTTTAATGCCTTTTGCACCAATGCTTCGTTTATTCTCTTTATCCTGCATAATGTCCTCTGGATTGAGTTATTCTAATTGCCTTACTATCATTTGAGGGGATTTTCATTTTGTGAGCTTGATACCTTTTTTCAAGCTTGGTCATAACACCAATCATAGCGAAGATTAGCATTAACTGGTAGAAATTGTTCGTTTGTTTTAAAACCCATTCTAAAGTAGATTCCAAGTAAATGGCGAGCAACCCACCCGCTAAGCCAATTGAAAAATACTGATAATCTGTACCTTTGTACCTTAGCAAGTTTTTTATGTTTAGGAAATAGAAATAGAAGATAAACACCAAGAAAGCAACGAGAGTATGCCAGCCGGACTCTGCGGCTATCATTAAGTATATGGTTTCCACCAACCCGTTTTGTTCATCTTCATCGTCTGGATTATGCATTTCTATGTGATTGCTATATTGCCAGGGTGGATTTATCTTAACACCAAAGTTATTCAAGCCTACTCCAAGGAACTTATCATTCGCCATTTTTACGGCTGCAACTGCCAAATCCTTACGGACATTAGCAGATTCCTCCGGAGCAGTTCGAAAGCGCTCACTAATGCTATTCCAAGCCTTAGCCAAAATTGCTAACGACACTATTATCAGGAGAACAGTAATGATAACTTTTTTGCTGGTAATTCCACTTAAGAATGAGAGTCCGAGAATCAAGCCAATGGCAAATACATAAAGAACTAAGCCTGCCCTAGATAAAGTAGAAATAATGGAAATAGAGGTCATGGCGAAAAACAACACCCAAGATGAAAATCTCATAAAAGAGATATCTTTCTTATTTAAAAGAAACGCAAACATCAAAGATCCAAGAATAATGCTGAACATCACTAATGAGTTTTGATGAGGAAAGGGACCAAAAGATTGAAATCTTCCTTCCAAGTATTTTTGTTTCATCACTTCGATAAAGATAAAAATGGTTATCGCAGCTACACCCCTCATAAAGTCGTTGAATTGCTTGTAGCTGTTTACATAGTTGTAGACAACGTAAAAATAGAAGAACATGCGGAGCATTTTCCAAAGCTCAAAGTAAGAAAAGAGTGGAACAGCAGCGTTAACAATAGAAATGAAGCTCAGTAAAAAATACGTAAAATATAGCCAGGTGCCAGGGGGGAGATGCAAGTGAAATTGATGCCGTCGTTTAAGGATAAGCAAAAATATAACAAAAGTACAAATATCTACTAAACCGATTTCAAATCCTCTTGAGGTTAATCTAAAGGACTCTCTAGAAATAAAATTGATGTCTTCCATCCTAACCGTAAAGAACATCATCAAGAAAAAAACAAGACGCTCTACAATCTGAAATTTCTGAGCTAGATAGTAGCTGATGGGTACACCTATAAATAAGGTACTAAAAAAAACAATGTACTTCAGATGAGATATACTTTCGGTCAAGCTATGCTCCCCAAAACAGCATATTATACTCTCTTCTTAAGCAATGATCCAGATTATTTATCGAGGATATCTTTGTACATCTCATTTAATAGATAACCAGATTGAATTGCCTGCAAACTGGGCAACACACTGTTTACAACGTCATTCCATTTTGCAATTGGATGTTTGGGTATAAACACAATGTCGTTTGGTTTTAACTTGAAATCACGAACCTTTGCTTTGAGAATTTCCTTTGTATTGATTTTAAATAATCTCGGATGAGATAGATTGCCCCGAATCACGTATACTGTAGCTTGGGCTGTATCTTTAAAGCCTTGCGCAAAAGTGATGCTTTGCAATAGAGTCATATTCTCTTGGTAAAAATAGTGTCCTTCCTGGTTTACTTCACCGACTATATAAACCTCTCGATTAATAGCTGAAGGTATATAAATATAATCTTTATCTAACAGAGGTATATTGTAAAGCATATTCCCATTCTGAACAAGTTCAACAAAATCTATGGGTAAGATACGGTTTTGACGCATCATGAAGGTACGCTCCAAATCTGCCAACTCCACAGAGTTATTTTGGAACCAACCCAAGGCTAAACCTCCGGCACTTGCAAGTGCATCAAGAATCCTCATTCTACCTTTTATTTCAACGATACCTGGATAGGTTACTTTGCCTAAAATAGTAACGTTTGAACTTTTTGTTTCAAAAGGAATAATCGATACTTTGGGGTGATGTATGTATTCTTTTAGACGATCTTCAATAATTGTGGTAGCTTCAGGAATGGTTAAACCGGTAACGTCAATCTCTCCAACTAATCTAAAGGATAGGGTACCGTCTTGTTTTACTAGCACCGCATCGGAATCTAATTCTGGCTCATCATACACAAATATTTTCATTTTATCGCCGGGTCCTAATGTGTAAGCGGGTAGCTCAATATCGTTTAGGCGATATAATTCTTCAATGGTTTCTTGTGTTGTTTGAGTGGCAAGATACGTTTCTTCTAAATACTCTGGCATTGCTTCCAAGTTTTCTTCAATATAAGAATTTGAACTATTTCTAGAGCAAGAATATAAAAAGGCAACACAAATGAAGGGTACCAATAATGAGCTTATGCGGTATCTTTTCATATCAGTATCTCTCCGAATAAAAATCTTTGGGAACATAGTTAAGTACACCATGTATATTAGTTAAACCTCTATTTTTAATAAATTTTACTGCCCGGTGTAAGCTATTGCGGCTACTACGGTTAAATCTGGCAACTAAAACGAGTGTATCAGCAGCAGCACAAATCCCGGTAAATAGCTGTATGTTGTATTCATAATCGAAAAGCTCCCAGATTACATAATCATAGGAATCGAATAGCTTTAGAACTTCCGCTACGGATTTTGTTTCCAATACTTTTGTGAAAGTACTATCATCAACTAAAAAGTAAGCATTGTGAATAAAAGGATCAGTCTTATCAATTTCGATCTCCTTATCTAATCCGTATAATCTTCCGTTTAGTGTATTTACATTTATATCTGGTGTTGCTTCTATAATCGAATCTATATATAGAATTTTTTTATTATTAGATGCCAATAAGTTTATACACTCTTTTACGATAAATGATTTCCCCGTTTCCCTAATATCGCTACCAAAACAGATTACGGGTGTGTGGAGTGAGTTTGTATGATGTACAATGTTTTCAACAAGCACCTGCATATTTCTATAAAACACTCTCTCATCAACTTCGTGCTCATTGGGAAGAATGCCACAAAGTGGGATTCTTACCACTTCGTGAAAATCCTTGGCGCTCTTTGTATGCACATCCAATATCTCCTTAATAACAATAAATATGCTTAAAGAGAGGAATACCAAAATACTAAAGCCAACAACAATCAGTTTTCGCCGGCTACTTTCAGGATAAGCTGGAGCTTTTGCAGCTTCAAGAATTTCATAATCACTAACATTAGATTGCATTGCCATTTTTGATTCTGCCAGACGACTTTCTACAAGTTTGAGGATATCTCTGTTTAGCTCCAGTTGGCGCTCTATTTCAAAAAAATCTTTTTGAACTTGACCTAGGTTTTCTAAGGTGGAACGAATCTGACTTATCTCTTTTTGATATTCTTCGTTCATTTGAATGGCGCCTTGTCTTTCAGCTTCAAAACGGGATTTATCGATAGTGTAGACTTGAGTTAAGCCACTGGGTCCCCATGTTACGGCTTCAGGTATATCTCGCTTTTTTTCTTGCATAGCGGTTTTAAGTTCTTCTATTTCTTGTAATACTTTGCGAACTTTAGGATTTTCATCGGTATATCTGGCGCGTAGCAATTCTAAATCTTTCTGCAAAGCCAACAAATTCTTTTCATCGGTTTGAGTATAAGTCCAAGTTTGTATAACCTCTTCTGGGACATCCCCCAGCTTTTCATTCATCTCTGCAATTTTGCTATCCATATCTTTTATGCGCAGAGAATTCTCAATCATCTTAATCTCAATTTCTTTAAGCTGATCGAACTTAGTTTGGGTTTCATGAGGAATAGATATAACGCCATATTCTGCTTTGTATTGCTCATATTGTTCTTCCAAGTCTTGAATGTTCATAATCCTCATGTGACGTTGTTCAAGATAGTAATCATGGATTTTCATGGTCGCAGAATTTAGCAGTTTTGTATTATTGGAGATAAATGCTTCTGCGGTAGCATTGGCTACTTTGGCCGATATTTCAGCATCATTCCAAGATACAGAAAAACGTAAAACATTAGACCGATTACCTCGTTGAACTTCGATTTGACGAAAAAGCTGTTCGGGACTAATATCTAATTCAAGCTTTTGTATTACATCTGTTAATACGTCTCGAGTGCGCACCGTTTCTAGAATTGTATTAATGTCGAAGGTTTGATACAAATATGGCATTTCAACTGGAGTACTCATATTCTTGGGAGCTCGAATAATATAACAATTAGCTTTCCAAGAAGGAACAACCTTTATTTTCACAAAGATTACGGCAATAATCAATGCTGCCAGAGTAACCAAGAGGATCAGTTTTAGTTTGTTTAAGTACACTTTTAAGAGGATATGGGAATCGACCACCATTGTAGGAGTTACTTCGCTTTTCCTCTCATCAATAATATTCATGTCGTTAAGCAAGTTCGTTCTCCATTGTTTTACGGATATCGGTTATAGATTGAATTTCATTCGGAATAGTTCTGTTTGAAAGCATTATACTATAGGAATACTTGTCGTCTGGGTGATAACCGTGCATTCCGGGAATTACTTTAATGCCCATAAAGCTTGGGTTCAATAGAATACCTTCGTTCATCAAGAAGTATTGATCGCCAAATTTACGGTGCGGGAAATATACTCTTAAACGCTTTAACTCTTCTTGAGGTACTATATAGCCACAATCTAATGAAGCTAGGTAGTTTAATATGTCGTCTTTGGCTTTGTTATCTTGCCACCAAAATCTTGCCATTGTAGAATCGTAAAAAGCCAAATAGTCTTTTCCATATTCGTAGCCCAAGGCATCAATGTTTCTCTTCAGGTCGAATGAACTGGTGACTGGAGCCATGCCATGATCGGAAATAATATATATACTAACTTCATCATATAATCGTTTAGCAAAGTTTGCAATATCCGTAATCTTCTGTTCCAGATCACGCAATTTGACTTCGGTATTATTAGAAAAAGGACCGTAGTTATGCATTATCCCATCAAGTTTGGGTAAATACACATAAGCAAACTTGATTTTGGCCTCACTAATTATTTTCTTGTTTTCAATCAATATTCTATCTTCAGTATGTCGCCAATTTGAACAGTAATAAGGTATATCATGGTCTACACACCAATCGAATATTGTATCTGTAGCTAATATCCCTCCCGGAACAAAGTAGTCCTTCTTTTCCAAATAATCGAAATAGGGAAGATAGGCAAAGGGAACACTGTACAACTCAAAATATCCAGTATAAGAGTGATATAGTTTAATTAGTTTGCTAAGATTGTGCCTGACCCGCCAACGGTCGAAAACCCTTGAAGGAAGCTTAGAAAGAAGTCCCATGCGCTTAAAGGGGGAGTTTATCGGATCGTAGATAAAACTTGACCAATGTTGGTGTTCATCAGGATACCTTCCGGTTAGGATTGATGGATCTGCAGCAGAGGAAAATCCAAAGGTAGTTTTAAGCTTACGGCTATTTAGCCCTAAGCTTTGCAAAAAACCATAATGTTGGTAAATTTCCCAACCTAATGCATCAATGAAGAAGTATAACGCCAATCTTTTCATATACTCATTCCTAATTATATCTATACCAAAGCATTATAAATTGTCGTTTTAGTAATGCAGTATTTGTTGTTTGTTTGCATCCCAATATTTTTGTAAGTAGAGATAATGGCATGGTTTCGTTAAAGATAAAATGCGGTAAGGCGAGGAATAATCTAAATCTGGGGTATTGAAAGTAGTTATACAAAGATCCCCCATAGCATTTTGTGTCTCTAAGATTAAGTAGCATATTTTTCAAGCTAGGTTTAACTTTAGAATTATCAAAAACAGATGACAATTCAAGCGTATTAGAAACATCCTTTTCTAAGACCTTGCTCCATAGAGTGTAGTATAATTCTCTGCTGGCATTGATTAGCATTTCTAACCTATCAGTAAGTGCCTCCATGTTGAAGACTGGAATATTGGGTCTCAGCTTGAATTCTAACGATTCCCTTACTTCATTTAACAATGCCTTGTTTTCCGATAAGAATGGTAGTTTTTGTGTTTGGATAGCTTGTATTTTATCTCTTGTGAGTGTTTCATATTTTCCTTCTGAGATCAATTCAGCTTCAGCTAAAGCTTGAAATGCTTTATGGATATTTCGGTTAATAAAATCCGTATGAGAATCAGGATTATTGCCTGAGAGTAGGTCTTGTGCAAAAATCAACCCCATACATCTATTTAATAATAGATGAAGTGCTTCCATAACTGGCAATTCATCAGCGTGCCACTCTGGTAGAGCATTAAGTAGATGCTTGTTTCCTAAAAGAACGTAATGCCCTTGTAGTAAATCATAATACATTAAACTGATCTTTCGATAAGGCAAAGAGCTAATATCTATAGGATTGGAAAAATCTATATCAATGCTAAATTCCTCACTCAGATCTTTATGTATTGTTTTTATGTTGCGCTTCAAAACAACCCGGTCTTTATGGTTTAGCGAAGCAACAAACAAAAATAAATCCAAATCATTATATGGTTTCTCTATCTCATTATGAATAAATACTCCGCCTTCTCCTCTGCCGTATCCACCCCCCAGTATTAGTGCCTTAATCTTATGCTTTGGGATCATTTGCACAATATGCGATCGAATAGAAACAAGCATATTGAAGAAATCTTCTTCAAATCTTGGGCTTCCATACAAACTAAATCGCTGCATAAATCATACTTCATTTATGGGGTTTATCAAAGGCAGTGTAACCGAAAAACAGCCTTCTGAATAGGCTTCTTACCAGTATTTTGATATTATAATGAGTAGAAATCCAATCTATATACTCAAGCTCATAAAACATCTCAGCTTCAATATCGTAGGTTTCGACGCTTTCAGCCAAGGAAAAAGCTCCAGGATTGTAGACGGGAAGATTCATGACTAGGTTGCGATGAATAACAGTATTAGTCAGCAATCTGTTTCCAACAAGGTAGATATTTCTAGAAATAGCCGCAGCCAAAAACTGCTCGAACTTGTCTAACGATAATCGTAGAATTATTCTACCCCAAAAGGTATTTCTTAATAAATCGGCATCGGTAAAAAATGCCGTATTCATGTTCTTTGTTAACAGGCGCTCAGTACGAGTATTTTTCTGTAACATGATAAATGGGAGAAAGAGTAAAAGCCAAAATGGAAACTGAATTATGCATAAAGCAAAAGCACATATTCTTTGTACGTTACGATTTAGATAGGTTGTAACTAATCCCGGCTCTACTTCCGATACCAGCACTTTGTCATCGACATGAAGCACTTCTTGAGTGTGGGCATCAATGAGATTTCCTTTGTATACAATTTTGTGATCCAGATCCAGATCTCTCCCAATATATGTATTGTCGTAGATAATGCTATCAATTACAGATGAGTTGTCATCTACAATCACATTGTTGCCTATTATGCTGTTAGGACCAATTAGGGTATTCTTCCGGAATCTGCTTTTATCTCCAATCATGATGGGTGGATGCAGTTCAGCGCTTTGTGGATAGCTAATATTCAAGCCCAAAAAAGTATCCTGTTCACTGGAATATCCTGGTAAAACATATTTCTTGTTATGGGAAGTAAGAATTGCCATAGAAAGAGTGTAATAATCTGCTATATTGTTAATGTTACAAGTTACAAAACAGGGCGATGATTCAAGTAAATCTTCAGATTTCAGATCGCTAAGCTTGTAAGTTCGGGGCAAAAAAACAAAACGTTTATTCTGTGTATAGAACTTATTTCTAAACTCCGGTGCACAGGTTATTTGGTTTCGATCATATTGCAAAAAGAAAAAACCATTCCATATTAATAAATCCTGTTCTTTACAAAATGAGCTGTTTTTAAGATAAACAGAAGAGATTGTGTCGCCAGGATGAGCTAAAGCATAGCTTGTGTTTACTCCCCATTTAGCTCCGTCTCCAAAAAAGGATTCGATACCTTTTGTAGATGCATCGGACACAATTCTTATTTCTTTTACCCGCAGAAGTGAAACAAAATCCATAGCATATTCTAATAATGGTTTGTTAACAATTTTTAGCAGGTAGGGATCCACATCTGGAAAGTATTCATTCAGCCAAGAGATATCTTCACTTTTTGCATATATTAAGCAACGCATCTATGCCTCAACCTGTTTGTGTCAAGCATCAAAATCTTGCTCAAAACTTTCTATTGCTGCTTCAAGATCGTCAAATATATGGAATATTTTATGTGCGCGAGTTATATCGAACACCATGCGTGGTTTACTTTGCAGGTTGGCAATATGGATATCTCCGCCACCTTGTGATGCAGATTTTAAACATGCTACAATTGTGCCTAAGCCGGTACTATCGATGAATTCGCATTTTTGCATATTAAATACAAAATTTAATGCCTTATTTGCCACCTGATCGTAAGTAGCTCTCAGATCGGGAGCATTGTAAGCATCGAGTCTTCCAATCACATCAATGATGCCAACATTTTTCTTTTGTGTAAAGCTAAGTTGCATCTTACTCTCCTTTAAAAGTGCTATGGTGATAGGCACATTAGTATGCACCCTTGCCGCTAATTACAGCTGGTATAGTTTTAAGTAAAATAACTAGATCATTTTTTATGCCTTGCGAACGAATATATTCCATATCAAGCTGAACTTGTTGTCGAAATGGGATATCGCTTCTTCCTTTTATCTGCCAGAGACATGTTATGCCTGGTTTTACGTGCAAACGTTTTCTTTCTTCCAAAGTGTATTGCATAACTTCTAAAGGCAGAGGCGGACGGGGACCAACCAAACTCATGTCCCCTTTTAAAACATTGATTAGCTGTGGTAGTTCATCTATGGAATATCTACGAATAAACTTGCCAATTGGTGTCACTCTTGGATCGTTTCTTATTTTAAAAATTACTCCATCTTCCGATTCATTCATTTGCATCAGCTTATCTTTCATTTTATCTGCATTTACATACATGGAGCGGAATTTAATGAAACCAAAATATGCTCCATTCAATCCAACTCTATTGGCAACATAAAATATGGGACCTGGATCATTTAGATATATCAATATCGAAGTTATTATCAATATAGGAGACAGCAAAACCAATAGTATAAGCGAAAGTAATACATCCAGAAAGCTTTTTAGAAATTTGGCAAAGCCAACCGTCCAATCCCAGATGGATATCTTCATCTGCATTTGAAAATTACTGCGCTTTTTCCTCATTTGCATTAAACGCTCAATTTCCTTTACTCTTTGGCTTTTGGCATGTCCTTTTATCTGGGTCATTAATTCCTCTAAGCGGGTTCACCATTCCAATTTTGTTTTTTTCCAACGATATACTCTATACAGAAATAGTGGGTTTCCAATAAGATAACGTTTCCACATTCTCTTAGGCTCCATTATCAATCTAAAAACCCATTCCATCCCAATCTGGCGCATCCACAACGGGGCTCGGGCAATTCGTTCAGAGTAGAAGTCGAACAGGCCTCCCACTCCCATTTGAACAGCTGCATCAATCTGTTCTCCATACTTTGCTATAAAAAACTCTTGACGAGGTGCTCCAAATGCAACCAACAAAATATCAGTATGAGCTAAGTTTATATTACGTATTACCTCATCAAGCTCGATATCCCAATCAAAAAAGCCATGATGACAACCGCATATTTTCAAATCAGGATACTCTTTTTCCAATTTCTCTCTCATCTTTTCTGCCACTCCACTTGCCGCACCTAGCAAATAAATACGGTATTGTTTTATTTGTGCAAGTGCGCAAAGATAGGGTAGCATATCTGTTCCATTCACATTCTCTTTTAAAGTCGTGCCAAGAATTTTAGCAGCAAGGTTTATTCCACTGCCATCTGGAAAAACAATATCATTGTTACACAATACGTGATGATAATCCTTGTCAATAAAAACTTTATTTAGGCAATCTGCATTAACAAAATAAATGGGACTTTTTTTGTTATGTTCAATGCTTTTATCAATAATGCCGATAGCTTCAGACATACTAATATTCATTATTGATACATCAAAGATGTTAATATAACTAGTTATCATATTCTGATCGTGATGATAGATCAAGGCAACAAGGGATTGCAGTAATAACACTAAATCATATCCACCATGCTTCTTATGAAGATACTCTAGATCGCATTCAAACGCCGTGGTAAAAGCTAAACGAGAGCTCTTTCGGATAAAATACAAACTCAATAAACCAGGTGTTTTGGTTAGCGCAGCCGGATTAATATTCGTATTATGGTCTTGATAACGTAAACTTACTCCCACTAATCTAAGCTTTCTAGCTAGGATAAGCGGAAATACAAACGCATTTTGAACAAACCAATGCCTGGATTTTATGTACTTGATGCTAATTGGAACAAGATTTTTGCCCAAGATAATATGATCAGTTTGCTCAAAACAATGTAGTTTATTACTACATAATCTAATTGGTAGCCCGATAAACAAATCTGATGCAGCCACAATCGCATATAGAATCACTTCCGTAATAGTTTCCAGAATATAGTCTATTAGTATTCTCAAGTAATCTTGGATACTGGGCATGTCTAACTCCGAATTTTTCCCATTGGCACCAATAGGGATTTTAAGTGTTCCTCTTGGTTATAGTTGTGCTTTACCATCTCATATCCAGCACGTCCCATTTTGTTTCGTAATTCTTCAGAGCTCAGAAGGGTTTCTATGGCTTGAGCAAATCTATGAATATTTCCCGCTGGAATCAATAGACCGTTTACTCTGTGCTTTAACCATTGTGATATTCCGCCCACATCAAAGCCAACAACTGCCTTGGCGTGAGAGAATGCTTCAATTCCCACCAATCCAAAGGGTTCCTGCCATCTTGATGGTACTGCAACTATACTCGCTTGTTTATACTCTACCGAGATTTTTTCCACCCAATCTACAAACTCAACTTTATCTTGCAAATAAAGTTTTGCACATATTCTTTCTAAATAAGCTTTATCGTTCCCTCTACCCACAATACGCAGTTTATAGGGTAGATGAATTTCACTTACTGCATATAAAAGAAGATCAATTCCCTTGCCCCGTATTAATTGACCACAATAAAGAACGATTGGAGTTTTATTCCTAGATTTTTCTGCCAGATTATGCAGCCTTAGATAGGGCTTAAGAAGATGTATCTTTTCTGCAGCAAATCCATTTAATAACAAGTTATCTCTCATAAAGTCTGAAAGTACAAAGAAGATGGAACACTTTTTTATGGTTCTCAACAGCTTAACTCTTTTTGTGAGATCAATTCTGCAAAGCTTGCCCGATTGCTTCTGCAGCAAAAAGCTGCATAGGCTACAAGCAATGGGGTTAAAAGGTAAATGACAGTTTATGCGTTTAATAGGGAAGTATTTATGCTTTCTTAAGCAGTAATAATCGTGATCATGCACAAATAATGCAGTTTTAAAGTGCTTTTGAAATGCACTTATCAGACCTGGATTATTACATTTATGAATAAACACAAAGTCTATCCCAAGTGATACATAATGTTTCAAGAGCGAGCTTATATCATTATCTAATAGCGTAATAGACTCTACAAACGCGCTTTCAAATACTGGGTCTATATGCAACTCATGTTCAAAAAGGCCATAAACCTCACAACCAAGTTCGTTTAAATCTTGGGCTAAGCTTATTATCACTCGCTCCACGCCACCAACAAAGCCCCTGCAGCTATTCAACATCAAGATGCGTTTGTAAGGGCTAAAAACGTTCATTTCTTATTTGCCTAAAAGATTATAATAACTTTGTTGATACAGCTCTATCAAGTTTTCGTAAGTGTGACTTTTAAGCACTTTTTCTTTCCCTAAGGCTGCCATTTGGGGAAGCTCTTTATGATTGTGGTAAGCAACCAGCATCTTGGCTGCGCAATCATCAACGTTTTCGCTTTCAAACAACCAACCGTTTTTCCCTTCTTCAACAAGATTAGGATCTACAACGTCGCTTTGCAAAACAGGTGTATCGCTTATCCAGCTTTCCACAACCACCGCGCCCGAATTCATAAAGCGCACGGGTATGATATTTAAATCTGAGTATTTCAACCAGGCTAACACCTCTTTGCGCTCCACCATTCCAGTAAAGTGAACCCTATCCATTAGATTTGCCTTTAACATCGTGGTTTTCAGATTCTCCAAATATTCTGCTTCATAATCTGACCTACCTACAAACACAATTTTTGCAGTAGGCATTTGGTCAGCAACCGAGCAAAATGCTTCCAGTGCTATATCCTGTCCTTTAATATGCGAGATTCTGCCCAAACAAAGAAACACAAAGTGATCACCTGTCCATGTGTTCATCAAAGGTGGCTTATCAATATCTGCATTAAACTCATTACTTAGCACTGGAACAGGGGAGAAGTCGATTTTTGGATTATACTTTTTTAAGAAATGCAGCTCTTTTTCTGAGATGGCAAAACCTTGATTCATACCTTGCAATATAATCTTTTGGTACCACCTTACGCTTGTTTTTTCCAGAATGTTTTTATCCACAAAGCCTTGTTCTTTAATTATAGAAGCGTAATCTAAAAAATCGAAGAAACAAAGAATATAAGGTATTTTCTTAATTTTTGCAGCGACATATGCAATAATGTTGTTATAGTTGATTGCAGGAAAGCATTGAATAATATCGTAGTTTGAAAAAAGGATATGTACTATTAACAAGGGGCAAAGTGTTTTGCTGCGCAGATTGGGATACTCTTTGGGATTGTTTAATACGTCCCACATTCTTAGTACGCGAAACCCTTCTACATGCTCCAGACTTTGCCGTTCAATTCGCTTTGGGCAGAATACAGTAACTTCATGATTTTTTGATAATTCTCTGGCTTGATAGTAGATATTTGTTTCAGCCCCACCCACTTCCGGATAAAACCTATTTGTTATTAAGGCAATTTTCAATCGTCTTCCCGGCCCTTGTTTGCTAGCGCGTTTAATACTCTTGATAAACCTATCTGACAGAGCTTTGGCACCATATTTGGCACGAGCGGCGTGATATAAATTCTTGCCTAAAGCATCTCTTGTTTCTTTATTCTCAATCAAATCCAACATAGCAGTGGCAAATTCGGCGGCGGTTTCTTTGAGAACAATTTCCTTATTGCTAAATAAGAAACCTTCCATACCGATGCCGGTAGTTAAAACAGCTTTTCTCATCTGAGCGGCTTCTAGTATCCTGGTGCGTGTACCAGAGGCAATCCTAATAGGCAATATTACAAATTCAGAATTATAGATAAACTCTTGCATATCATCTACTTCGCCAACTATTCTTAAACAATCGTCATGATATCTATCAAAGTATTCCGGGGGATTTTTTCCAACGACCCATATCTGAATACCTGCTCGTCTAAGCTGACTTTCTATGGAAGGATATATTTCTGTAACAAAATAGCGAAAAGCATCTTGATTTGCCACAGAACTCATTGTGCCAAAGAATAAGATGTACTTTCCATTATGGGAGTTATATGCTATCGGCTCTTCCAATTGCATCATATTGGGAAATACATGAGCTATATCGGCATCAAGATCATATTCATTCACTGCAATATCACGCTCTACTGGATTGGTAAAATAGTATAAAAAGCTTTGTTTGAATGCTATCTTTTCAAATGCTTTTAATTTAAGCATTTCAATTAGGTTATATCGGTTTTTGAGGCAAGGATTTTGTGCCCATGCAAGCGCTGCTACTCTAGAGAACAGCATATCAACATCTACTACAACTCTACACTGAGGAAGTATTTTGGAAACCATATATGCCAAATGATAGGTACTTAAAAATCTAAAGACTATAATATCATATTGCCCCTTTAGTACTATATCTTTGAATTTGGCTAGTTGTCTCGGATGAAAGTGATAAATTGCCTTTGGCTGATGATAAGAAGCTGTCATGGTTCCAATAGTGAAAAGATTGTGGTATCCATGATGTTCCTCCACAGCCTTGCTCGCATATGCCTTAGTTTTTATCAGCAAAAGATCTGCCTCAAATTCTTCGGATAGGCAAGACCAAATGAAGTTACTACGGTTTTTATCTCCACCCTGTAAGTTTTGGAACGGGGTATCAACATATAGAATTTTCATCATCTTTACCTCAACTTTTTCTTTATTTAGCTATTCTAGCATATTAGCCCTATGCTGTCAAGAACAATATCCTGTTTGGGGCTGTTATAAAAGATTAGATGTGCTAATTAATCAATTTTATTGCAAGGAATTATCATGAAATCGTAATACAAATATCTTGACGTTATTTATTTATTGGAATTAGCTGTTTTTGTCATACATATTGAATATTGCTGAGGAGATTATATATTTATGAAACAGTCGGTTTTGATTACTGTAATCACCATTCTGATGGCGACGCTATTTGCGCAGGAAGGTGAAGCCTACAGAGGGCTTCAGAAAGCATATCGTAAAACATACGTAGCAAAGCAGAAATATGGCAGGAATGTACTTAGCCTTGCAACCCAAAGTACCTGTTTCTACGATTCTCAGGGTAATATTATCGAAGAATACCACATGCAAGCAAATCGTACCTACAAAGGAAAAACAATTAAGAATATCTGTATAGAACCTTCTTATACAGAGCTATTACAATATAATCACATGAATCTACTATCCTCAAGATCTGTAGAATACACAGATGCTCAAACCCACGAAGCAACAACTATTGAATATGACGCCAAAGGTAAGATCATCAAAAAAACATCAATCAAATCAAGTGAATCACACCCAGAATTATGGGAACTGCATTACAACCAAGTGGGTTACATTGCCTCTTATTTCAAAGTAATCTTAGATAGTTCGGCAAAAATAAGCCAGAAAAAGCTATACGATTTTAAAGATGATTTGCTGGAAACTCACATATACTCATACGATGATAATAACAATTTGGTAAACATTATAGCACTCAGTCCAGAAGATACGGTTCTGTTTAGAAAAGAGTATTACTACAACGATATTGGCTGTTTGATTGAAAAATCCAAGTATAACGAAGTGGACGCCATTACAGAATCTATACATTATGCATATAATGATAACCGACGGTTGATTCTACAATCGGAATACTTATGGAATCCTCGTTTTGGCACAATCCCTAATCTTACTAAGCAGATTGAATATGTATACGAATAAGCTTTACCACATTGGGTAACCCATCACCAAAACATTATCCTGCAGCTTCTTTACCTTTACTTTACTCAAATGCACAGCCCGATCAATACATTTTCTATCGTATGATTTTAGACATCCATTCTCTCCACCCAATATTCTGTTGCCGTAAAAGATTGCACATTTGTCTATCAAGCAATTTTTCCAGAATGCCTCACTCAGTTTATTGCCCGTTTCTAAAAGTACAGAATATAGCTTTTTTTCCCAAAGTTTTAAGAGCACTTCATTCAAATTCAGTTTATCGTTATTTCCCGATACTTGGATGAGCTCAATTCCTAGATTTTGTAAGCATTCTACTTTCTCTTTGGGAGCACTGTGATACATTATCAAAGCTGGATATTGTTTAGCACTTTTTACAAATAGAGAAGCAGCTTTGATATCAAGAAATGGATCCAATACCAAGCGTAGTGGTTGTTTTGCTTTGCGAATACCACGAACATTCAGCATAGCATTATCTGTTTCAACGCTTTTAATACCAGAGAGTACTACTTCCACTTCCGAGCGCATTTTGTGTACAAATCGCCTTGATGCAGGATTGGTAATCCATTGCGATGAGCCGTCACTAGCAGCATATTTGCCATCCCATGAAAGTGCCGTTTTCCATATTACAAAGGGTCTCTTTTTGCTGATATAGCTCAAATAGTATTCCAATTGCTCTTTGATATCTTCTTCAAATAAGCCATACTCAGTATTAATACCAGCGGCGATAAGTTCTTTTATCCCGCCTCCAGATACCAAAGGATTTGGATCCAATATCCCTACCACTACTCGCTTGATTCCACTCTGTATTATGGCATCAGTACAGGGTGGAGTTTTCCCATAGTGGCAGCACGGTTCCAAGCTTACATACATAGTTGCACCCTGAGCTTGCTTTCCGGCTTTTTTTATTGCTACAACTTCGGCATGGTCTTGCCCATAAGGTTGTGTGCTGCCTTCAGCAATAAGCTTACCATTCTTCACAATAACTGCCCCAACAAAAGGATTAGGAGAACATTTCCCTCTAGATTTCTCAGCTTGGCGCATAGCCAGTTTCATATAGAATCTATCCATACAATTCCAAATTCTTCTTTGCCATTTCGTAATTAGGCTGTTTTCTAACAATGCTCTGCCAAGTATTGATTGCCTCGTCTTTTTTGCCTTGAGCCAACAAGGCAATGCCTAAATTGTTTGCCGCATCCATATTATCTTGTTCGATTTTGCACAGTGCCGCAAACCAATATTCTGCTTCATGATATTCTTTTTCGTTTAAATATAATATTCCTAAATGCATATAGGGTGGTGCAAAATAGTTGTCTAAAGCAACGGCATCCAAGAAGTCAACCTTCGCCTTTGCATGGTTTTTGCATAACAACCAATATAATCCTCGATAGTAATACAAATCGGCACAATCTGGAAAACTCCTTAACGCTTCACTTATTTCGCTATAAGCAAGTTGCTCTTCTGCTTCCGCTAAAGCCTGCGAGATACTCTTAAATGTACTGTTTAGCTTAAAATATAAGCTGGGATTACCAACAATGCATTGCCTTATATACCAATTACTTTCATATTCTTTTAAGATAAAACAGAATTCATTTTTATAGTTTATTTCTATAAACACAATACATTGCGATCCATCTTCAGATAAACCGGTATGAATAAAACTATAATGCTTAAGCTTTTTAAAGCTGGGTATTGAACTAATAATCTCATTATATCTTTGTTCAAGATCCAATAGTGGAGATTGGTTCAGAGTAAAATTGCTTAATAGATTGTATTCCATAGCAATTATGCAATCTAAGTATCCTGCAACAATTTCTTCTGCATATGGATGTATATCTTTTTGCTCATAAGGAAGTTCAAGCTTTTGCATTAGATACTCAACCGGAAAATTACCCGGATATTGGTAAGAACTTAATATCTCTAAGACTTTATCTCTATCTTCGGTTGCAAGTAACTGGGGACTTTTATCTTCAAACAGTGCATTTACTTTAGTTATCCAAATATCAATAAAATACTTCATTGCCTGTGTAGATTCACGGTTATTATCGGCTTTAAAAGCAGGGAAGGGGCTTATCTCTTCAAATCGTGGTGAGTAAGGGCATTCCCGAGGGCACTTTAGATCAATTCTTAGTTCGTTGCAGCATTTCCAACAAATCCCTCTTTTAGTGCGAACACATTGCCTTAAGGCTCGTTCTGTATGGCAAGTTTTACAACGATCCCTAGCACTTATAGAGAACATGGAACCTCCGGTACTGGGGCAGGATTACGCTTGAAAGCGCTTTTCGCAATTAGCTTATATACAGTATCTAACTTGTCTTTATTATAAGTAGTTACGTCTTGCATATTGTGGATACTCCATAAAATTTCATCTAATTCACGGTACGATATCCCCATTTCCTGCTCGTCGGTTTGATTTTCCCATAGATCTGCAGAAGGAGTTTTTTCGATAATCTTTTTGGGAATACCCAAATTCCTGGCAAGTTTCCATACTTCTGTTTTATATAGTTGCGCCAAAGGCTCAATTGCTGCTGCAGAATCTCCATGTTGAGTAAAATATCCTGTCATAATCTCGCTGAGATTGCTAGTTCCCAATACCAATGCGCGATATTTGGAGGAAAGATCATACAGAACACACATCCTGATACGTGCCATAAAATTTCCTCTTCTTAAAGCACTCGCTTCCGTTTCGTATGATGCATACCAGGCATCTACTATGGGGCTTATCTCTATTATTTGATAGGCTATATCCAGGTAATTGCAAAGTAAACGCCCATCTTCTAAACTATTGGGATTGCTACTTGTGTAGGGCATCATTACCCCAATAACATTCTCTTTGCCAATGGCTTTAACCGCTAGCGTAGCTGAAACGGCACTATCTATGCCTCCAGATACGCCAACAATGTACTTGGTTAATCCGCTGCTCTGCAAATAGCTCCCCAAAAATTGCGCTATTCTTTCACATTCCTTGCCAATGTCTATTTTACGCATAA
>JAJBBD010000066.1 GCA_020532355.1 Candidatus Cloacimonadota bacterium
CAAGGGAAACCGAATTCAGCAGCTAAAGATTAAGTATGATATCCTGAAGGATAAGCTGGATCGCTTGATTGCTGATGAGAGATCCAACGCAGCACAGATGATCGAACAATGCCAAATCGAGATAGACCAGGATCTGGATTTCGTTGCTGCTGAGAGTGGCATTAAAGACACGGTGATCGGGATATTTGAGAGGGCTAAAACTAAGATAACTGAGACAAGGATTATTGCCGTAATCAAAGACATCATCAATCGCTTCAATGATGTAGATTACCCAGAGATCATCAGATTGATCCATAATAAAAAGGATGAGAGCATACCCGAAGAGCCAAGACTAAAGGTTCAGATTAAGAACATTAAAATATCCTACCCTTCAGACGAGATCAGCAGCGAAGCCGAATTGCGATCTTATATCCAAGCAATGAATCAATCACTTCTCCGGGAGATTAAAAAGGGGAACATAGTAAGCCTAAATGAAGAGGAGACAAAATGATTAAAAGCCTTTACTTGAAAAACTTCACTGTGTTCGATGATCTCAGAATTGACTTATCGAACAAAATAAATATAATCATGGGAGTTAATGGGACGGGGAAAACGCACATCCTGAAGGTCTTGTATGCCATGTGTAAGGCAAATGGAGATGTTTCTGCCGATAATAACATGAGTGAAGAGGAAAAAAGAGATATCTCCTCAAGTATGATTACCGGTGTATTCAAACCGCTTGATGGAGTTCTTGGCAATCTCAAGAAAACTGGATCAAAGGGCGGAAATGCAATTGTTGAGATAGAATATCCCGATAACGCCAAATTCGGCTTGTCATTCAATGCCAATAAACAAGCCTCTGGCAATGGCGATGCAATCAAAGATTTGTTTAACCATACTTATGAATCAGTGTATGTTCCGATTGATGCGCATCCTGTATTTATTCCTGCAAAGGAAATAATATCATTTATGGCAGGGTTACCTGCTCTGGTTCAGAAGTATGAACTATCTTTTGATATGACCTACACCGACTTGATGTCTCAATTAGAGATTCCGGCTATTCAAAAATCACTCAGAACTATTCGCACAGATGCAATCATGGAAGAGATCGAAAAGATATGCGTTGGCAGATTTGAGTTTAAGGGTGGTGGTAATGTAACTTTCAAGGCAGATAAAGCGGAATACTCAGCCAACGTTACGGCAGAAGGGTTCCGAAAGCTTGGTACTCTTTACAGGCTGATCGAAACAGGTGCACTGAGACCAGGTGTTGGCGGACCCTTGTTTTGGGATGAGCCTGATGCAAACTTAAACCCTTTACAAGTCAAAGGTGTTGTCGATGCTTTGTACAGCCTTGCACAATCCGAACAACAAGTGGTTTTAGCTACTCATAACTACAATCTCATTAAATGGTTTGACCTACTGTTTGATAAAGATCGAGGCGATCATGTGAGATACCATGTTTTGTATAGAGACAAGGGTGTCATTAGAGTTAATTCCACCGATGATTTCGATTCCATTGATCCAAATCCGATCCTTGATGCCTTCTCTGAGTTATATGATGAAGAGCTAGAAAGATATGTATAGGATGCTGGCATGGATTATATAGAAAAAGATCTTGAGTTGTTTCCGGAATCCACTTTACGCGTTATAAAGTTTGATGACCCACATACTCACGGTCTGACAAGCTTTGACATGAAAGCAGTTGATTTTATCTTAGAATACCCAGATAAATATGTTTATCTTGAGTTAAAGGATCCTGATTCTCCAGACTCAAGAGCTGGTGGTGTTAGAAGATTCATTGCTGACTATAAAACAGGTGCCCTGAAAACTAAGTTATCAAAAAAGTATAGAGACACATTTATCTATCGATGGGCACAAAACAAGGCGGATAAACCGATTCATTACTATGTCCTGATATGCTGGGACTTCCTTGATGTACCTAAATATAACCTTCTTACCGATAGTCTCAAGAAACACCTCCCTCGACGATCTGAAAAATGGAGACGCAAGTTCGCCGAGAAGTGCGTCGTTTTATCATTAACTGATTGGAATAAGCAGTTTCCTGACTGCATCATCAGAAGAAGAAGCCTAATGGGACACCACTAATATGGATACAACAAGACTCGAACGTTTCGCAAAATACGCCCGCCGCTACCTGATGGAACAAGTGGGAAACAAGCTGCAGCAAGTACTCGCTCCGGATAGTGATGCCAGAAGGTATTACCCCAAGCAAATCCAAGTCATAGAAGAAGAAATCCAGCGCACCCAACCTCTAACTCCTAAAACCTATCACCTATCACCTCTCGCAGAGCGAGTAGCCTACACCTGGTTCAATCGGTTTTGTGCTCTGCGCTTTATGGACGTGAACGGATACAACAAGGTCAATGTAATTTCACCCTTGCCCGGGCATTTTCAGCCTGAAATACTGGAAGAAGCCAAAGCTGGACATATAGATGAGACGCTGGTACAGTCAAAGTATCGCACCCTGGTTTTCGATCTACTATCTGGAAAGGAAACCCATCCCGATCCGCAATCGGAAGCTTACAGGATTTTAATCAGATCTGTTTGTAACTACTATGCCGAAACCATGCCCTTCCTCTTTGAGCGGATTGATGATTGGACAGAACTGCTGATGCCAGATGACCTGCTGAGTGGGAATTCCATCCTTGCCTATACCAGGGAAGCCATGGTTCCGGGTGTCTGCAAAGATGTGGAAGTGATCGGCTGGCTGTACCAGTATTACATTGCCGAGAAGAAATCTGATGTGCAAGAGAGAATTAGAAAAAGTAAAAAAGTCCAGAGCAAGGACATCCCTGCCGTGACCCAGCTTTTTACCCCTCATTGGATAGTAAAGTACATGGTGCAAAACTCGTTGGGAAGGCTGTGGTTGGATACTCACCCAAATTCCCGATTAATCGATAAGATGGAGTACTATGTAAAACCTTTATTGGACTCCGACCAGCATCGGAATAACAGGTTTATAGAAGTATCTTCCCCCGAAGAAATCAAATTCTGCGATCCCTGTTGCGGCAGCGGACATGTCCTCACTTACGCTTTCGACTTGCTCTATGATATCTACAGCGAAGAAGGATACTCGCCTACAGAGATTCCTAAATTAATTATCGAAAAGAACCTGTATGGTATAGAGATAGATGAGAGAGCATCAGAACTTTCCGCTCTGGCTCTAACCATGAAAGCGCGTGAAAAGGACAAGCTTTGGTTTTCTCGCAAGATTGAGCCACATATCTGCTGTTTAGAAAACATCCGCTTTAGCAAGGATGAGATAGATCCCTATCTGGACAGATGTGGACGCGATCTTTTTACATACAACTTTGAACGTATGCTTAGCCAGTTTGAACATGCAGATACCTATGGCTCGTTGATTGTACCTTATGAACAGCATATCGAGGGCATCCATGAGCTGCTGAATGCCAAAGACTTCAGCGGTGATGTATTCCTTGCCCCCACCCATAAGAAGGTACTCAAACTGATCAATCAGGCAGATTATCTCAGTACCAAGTATCAGGTGGTGGTTACCAATCCACCGTATCTGGGAACTACAGGATTTGGCAATGAAAAGGAAGATTGGTTTAAAACTAATTATCCTAATAGCCGTACTGACTTCTTTGCTATGTTTATGGAACGTTGCCTGAGTTTATCTGTTAAGCAAGGCTACATTGCCATGATCAATATGCAAAGCTGGATGTTTCTGAGTTCATACGAAAAACTTAGGAAGCATCTGGTTAAGAATTATGAGTTCAAAACAATGGTTCATCTGGGACCTCATGCCTTTGATACTATTCCTGGAGAAATAGTAGCTACAACTTCTTTCGTGATGTCCAACTCAATGCCAGATGGAATACATGGAGCTTATTTTCGCTTGATTAATGGTAAGTCTGAAGAACAAAAGCGAGTTCTCTTTCTTGAAGCCCTAGCCAATCCAAAATGTGGGTGGTTTTTTTCCTTCAAAGCGTCAGATTCTTACAAGTTGCAGGGAGCGCCAATATCGTATTGGATAAAGTTACCTAATATTGAGACTCAAAGCAACCTAGGATCGATATATGTATCTGGTGGGAGGATGAAAACTCACAATAATGAAAAATTTGTGAGGAATGTTTGGGAGATATGCAAGAGCTCAACCAGGTGGGTATTATATTGCAATGGAGGGGATAATCGTAAGTACTACGGTAATGTCATTAATGTTATTGATTGGTCATTAGAAGCACAAGACCACTATTCCGAATTAGGAGGAATGGTTAACAGAAAGTTTCTTGGGAATGAAGGAATTACATGGTCGTTAATTGGAACTGGTAGGGTAGGATTTAGATTTAAAGACACGTCGCACTTATACAGCTCAGGATCCCCAACAATTTTCATAGACAGCTTGACCTATGATGATGAAACATTGGGATTTCTTAACTCACCAATCTCTGAGTATTATCTGCAAGCTTTTAACCCATCAATTAACACAACTATACATGATGTATTAAACATCCCTTTTTCATTTATTGGTAGATCTCATATAAAAGAACATGTTAGATTGTGTGTGAGAATCTCAGAAAGGGATTGGAATTCATACGAAACCTCATGGGATTTTCAGCAATTACCCTTGTTAGGTGTTAGGGGTGAGGGGTTAGGTGTTAGAGAATGCTATACAAAGATGAGAGAGCAGTGGATTGAAGACACTCTCAAGATGCAGGAGCTGGAAGAGGAGAATAACCGGATATTCATTGAAGCTTATGGTTTGCAGGATGAGTTGAGTCCAGAGGTTCCGTTGAAGGAGATCACGCTTACTTGTAATCCCTATTACCGATACGGGGTAAACCCCGAGGTGCTAGGTGTTAGGGGTGAGGTTTTAGGGGTTAGAGCTTTAGGTGTTAGGGAATTCCCCATAAATGTAGATTTGGAGAAGCGGCTCTTAGCAGACACTATGAAGGAATTGATCTCCTATGCCGTGGGCTGCATGTTTGGCAGATATTCCCTTGATAAACCAGGCTTGATTTTGGCTAATCAGGGAGAGACCTTGGGAGACTATCTAAAACAAGTTCCTAATCCTAGCTTCATGCCTGATAAAGACAATGTGATCCCAATTCTGGAAGGAGAGTGGTTTGATGACGATATAGTAAATCGATTCTATACATTCTTGAAGGTGGCTTTTGGAGCAGAGCACTTTTCGCAGAACATCGGCTACATTGAAGAAGCGATTGGTAAAGATATCCGAACCTATTTCATCAGGGATTTCTATAACGATCACGTTAAAATGTATAAAAAACGCCCCATCTATTGGCTATTCAGTAGCCCCAAGGGCAGCTTCAACGCACTTGTTTATATGCACCGCTACACGCCAGACACAGCTTCAATTGTGCTCAGTGATTACCTGAGAGAATACGTCTTTAAACTGAAAAACAAAGTGACGGAACTAAGCAAGATTGAAGAAGGCGGAGATAGCGCACAAAAAGAGAAAATCAAAGCTCGTAAAGAAATCGATAAGATTGAGCAGATCATCTCAGAACTCGAATACTGGGAACGGGATGCTCTCTATCCCACAGCCACCCAGAAGATAAGCATCGACCTGGATGATGGTGTGAAGGTGAACTACGCCAAGTTCAGTAAAGTGCTTAAGCGGATACCGGGGTTGGAGTAGGTGCTAGGTGTTAG
>JAJBBD010000067.1 GCA_020532355.1 Candidatus Cloacimonadota bacterium
AAAGAATCTGTTTAAGAGCTCTGGGCAAAATCTACGCTTGAGCGCAGGCTTTAATCTTACTAAAAATTACAGCTTAACCTATTCTAATTATTACGATATCAAGAATAAGGAATTGATCTCACAAAGTATTAAAATAATACGAGATTTGCATTGCTGGAAACTAGATATATCTTTTACCAAGCGTAATGAATATTGGGATTATCGTATCATCTTCTTTAATACTAAATTCCCAGATGCGCTGAGGTTTCAAACTCGTGATAGTAAAAGAAATTAAACGCGCAGTTTTCTTAGATAGAGATGGCACTATTAGTCCCGATAAATTTGGATATATCAAGGATCCCGAAATCTATCATCTCTATCCGGAGACTCCGGCAGCCTTAAGATTACTGCAAGAAATGGGGTTCTTGATATTCATTGTTACAAACCAAAGTGGAATAGCACGAGGTTATTTAGATTTGGAACAACTGGCACAAGTGCATAAGAAAATGCTGGAGCTGCTTGCTCAATCTGGCGTAAAGCCTAATGGCGTATATTTTTCGCCCTACCATAGGGAAGGTATTGTTAAACCGTTTAACATACATCATGAAGATCGAAAGCCCGGCATTGGGATGTTCAAGCGGGCAAAGCGAGAGTTTCACTTTGATCCTTCGCAATCGTTTATGATTGGTGACAGAGCTTCAGACATAGGTTTTGCTCATAATGCTGGCATGAAAAGCATACTCTTGCTTAGTGGTAATGGGGCTGATGAATTTGGTTCAATGCTGACAGATTGTAGCTTGTTGAAACCTACCTTCATCTGCGAAAACATCCTAACGGCAGCCGAATTGATTAAACAGTATTATCCGTGAAATTCCTTGCTCAATACAGTAAAAGCAAATTCATAAACTTCAGCTTTGATGCACAACTAAAAGCATTTGCTAAGATGCTGCAAGAATTGGAAAAGAACATTGCAAATACTGCCTACAGACAAGATATTGTTTCTCAGATTGATACTTTGCTTCCCTTTGTGCATAAACCGCTGCCTCGCAGGATGCATAAACTTCTCAACTCGCTTCCTGATGATCCGCACCGGTTGTTAAGAGCCCTTGCACTGTACCATAATGATTCATTGGTAAAGGATGGCAGCATTATTTTGAGAGTGGGGGATGGATCGGTGCAACCAGATGAGCAGAAGATAAAACAAGCACAAAGGATCACTGTAGTGGCAGACAATCTGCGCAGTGTGTTTAATGTAGGCTCTCTTTTCCGTCTTTGCGAATGTCTTAGCTTGGGAGAATTAGTGCTGTGCGGCATTAGTCCCACTCCTTTACATCCTAATATGAATAAGACTGCTTTGGGCACGACCGATAAGGTAAAGTGGAGTAAACAAGAACAAACTAAAACTGCTATTGACAGTTTAAAAGTAAAAGGCTATCGTATCTACGCACTGGAAACAGCTCAGCCATCTACCTCCGTTTTTGAATTTCAGGCTTCATTTCCATTGGCAATGATAGTGGGCAATGAGGCATTAGGAGTAGAACCAGCCATTCTGAAAGAGTGCGATGAGATAATACATTTACCAGTTTTGGGTTGGAAGAACTCACTAAATGTTAGTGTGGCTGCATCTGTGGCTATATACCAGATACTTTTTGGAGGAAGGAATGCAGACCTTTGATTATTATACTAAGTTGTTGGAATACAATTCTCTAAATAAACCTCTATGGCAAGTAACCATTGTGCATACAGATGGTTCTTCACCGGCAAAAGCGGGCATGAAAATGTTGATCTCTACCGATGGACTCATTCTGGGAAATCTGGGTGGGGGAGAGATGGAACATAGCATAATTGAATACATCGGTAGCCATAAACCCTCAACTGCAGAACAGATGACTTTCGATTTAGGACAAGCAAACCTTATGTATGCAACATCCACAGCCATGATCTGTGGTGGGAGTGTAACTGTATTTATTGAACCTTTATTTAACTCAAACAATCTTTACATTATTGGCGCAGGTCATTGTGGTAAGGCATTGGGGCATTTAGCAAGGCTGTGTGGCTTCTGGGTTAAGCTGATAGATAATAGAGAAGATATTCTAAAAAGTGCTCCAAAAGATTGTTTTGATGAAGCCGAATACAGCAATTATGAAGATATAACATCGGTTATAGGATTTGGCTCTTATACTTGGGTAGTTATCATGACGCATGGTCATGTTCACGATCAGGAGGTATTGCAACAGTGTATAGAAAAAGAAACCCTATATCTGGGTATGATCGGAAGTAAAAGCAAGGTAAAACAAACATTTGATTCTTTGATGGATCAAGGCTACACTGCTGAAGATATTACTCGAATACATGCCCCCATTGGACTTTCGATAGGAAGCCAAAGCCCTTATGAAATTGCCGTAAGTATAATGGCAGAACTTATAAGCATTAAGAGAAACGAGCACAAGACGGGTTTATAGACTCAGATTTATCTTTAGTGTGCAAATAAGAGCGTTTACCTTCCAAACTTTATTATCAGCACTTCCAGGTTTCCTGAGGAGTACCTTAGCTTGGCTCATGAGGCGTACTCGCAGATCACAACTGTCCTATCCGCCAGGTATGAACGACAAATACCCTCGCAATGTGAAAGCGAGTTTCTTTTACATTGTTGATGAAAAAAACCCCGAAACAAAGCTCGGGGTTTATTATATCAGATACGCTAATTATTTCATTAACATCATTTTCCGGCTTTGAGTGCCTTTGTCATTTTGGGCAGTATAGAAGTACATCCCACTTGCTACAGAGTTTCCATTATGGTCTTTACCATCCCAATCGAAGCTGTGCTCACCTCTGGGAAGAGAGCCATCAAACAATGTTTTAACCAACTGTCCCTTGGCGTTATAGATATTCAGGATTATTTTGCCTGATTCAGGCATATCAAGCGCAAAAGAAGTATTGGGATTGAAGGGATTGGGGTAGTTTTGCCTTAGTGTAGGTCTAAACGCTTGCGGTACAACTGGATCGTTATTGGATACAGATTGGTTATTTACCTTCATTGCATACAAACCTAAGATTTCAGTTTTACCGCTGCTGCGACCATCTGCCCAAATGAAATAGGCATTATCGTTAAGTTCCATTCCAACGGGCTCATATTGAGATTTGCCAGCATCTGTGAGGACGGATCCATAATTGCCCAAAACATTATCTCCGTTGGCATTTAAATAATTGTAATAGATATCGCTATCTTCGGTGAAGAACTCAGTCCATGCAACTGCCATTCCTGCCCCATCGAAACCGATAACATAAGGATTTGTTTGGGTGGAGTCTTTTTGAACTACAAAAAATCCAGATTCGCCCCAAAGTTTTGTTCCATCAAAAGCGAATTTCTGTCCTAAAATATCGTGCATGCCATTGATGCTTTCACACCAAAGTGTCGTAATTCCATTGTGTGCCACGGCGATATTTGCAAACTCTTGTTCATTTTCTGAATCACTTATCTTGATTCCTTCAGGAGCCCACAAATACTCACCATCCCAAGATACAAGCTGAGCATAGAATTGCATGGGACCATTTCTCATATCTCGCCAAGTTACATAGATTCCATCTGGTGTTTTAGCGGATACCGGAGATAGTTGTGCTTCCATTCCTGTGTAGGTATTCACTTGCATTCCTTCGGCAGTCCACCCGGTATAGGCATCACCGTTTGCATCCACTCGCTTTGCCCATACGGTTTGACGATCTGTGCTTGGATTGAATCTATGCCAGATATACACGTCATCAATGATATCTGTAAGTTTAGTTTCAATATTCCTGTTTGAGCCGATCAAAACTGATATCATTTTTCCATCTGGACCCCAAAGCCTTTGACCATTCATATCGAGTCTTTGGCCAAAAACATGATATCGGAACGCCATATTCATCATTTCATACTCCCATTCTGACCACCCAACGTAGAACGAGTTGTTGTACATGCTTATTCTGGGGTTGAGTTGGCTAAGAGGTTCGCTTTCAGTAAGCGGCAGACCATTGGCATCCCACAATCTTTCTCCGGCTGGAGAGATCAATTGGGCAAAAACTTGTGACTCTCCACTTCGCTCATCTCTCCACACTACGGCAACATGGTCATCTTCAGTAACAACAGCGTGAACGTCGTATTGATGTCCCAATCCATCTTCAGTAAGTGTTCTACCATTAGTTTCTAATAATGTTTGTCCATCGGCAGTTAGAAACTGGAAGAAAATGCGATATCCTTCATTAGCAAAACGAGTGTCTTGCCAGATCACGATACTATCATTACTACGGGGAAGAATTCTATATTCTCCCTTTGTAGTATCTCCGCTAAGTCCCCAAAATATTCTTAACCCGTCGTTAGCCAGCAGAGTATTTCCAGTAGTATCTAGCACTTGATAATACAATCCAATACTTCCGTTACGTTGATCCATCCAATTTACATAGACATTATTGCCCGCCAACTTTATCAAGCCACCGTTTTGAGCGTTGGGTTGAGTGCAAATTGCTTTTCCACCCTCATCCCAAAGTGCTTCTCCGGTTGACGAGAGATGTTGGGCATAGATATCGAAGTTAGGATCATTTCCATTGCGTAAGTCATCCCAAACCACATACACTCCTCCGTTCCCATCAGAATCCATACGTTGTCCATTCTGGGAAAATTCAGCAGTGCAAAGAGCTATACCACTTTCTCCCCACAACTTATCGCCTGTAGCAGAAATCTTTTGGGCAAAGAGATCGGATTCCAGACTCTCTTCCCATACTATTACAGCTGCTCCATCGGAAGTAGCTTGAATACGGGGATTCTGTTGAGGTTTAGGCAAAGATATATCCTGATCTGAAAATACATAAAAGGGGTCACTCCAAAGCATTTCGCCGGCTATATTAACTTTTTGAGCATAGATATCCGGATCGTTATTACGTTGATCTGTCCAAGTAAACATGAATTCCTGATTTCCTATGGCAGCCATCCGCACTCCCATTTGGTTGCCGGTAGTAACGGCGAGACTTAAGGGTTCGTTCCAGGTCATATTGCCGTCACCATCAAAGTGTTTGGCATAAATATCGGAATCGCCAACAAAAGTATGTGTATATGCCAGCATCATTCCACCCTGTCCATCAGGAAGCATTGTGTTTTGAATCTCGTCACCACTACCATTGGCAACGGCAATGCCATTAGTTGTCCAGAGCGGATCACCAGTGGAAGAAATTCTTTGTGCATAAAGATCTTTACTGGGATTACGGCTATCGCCCCATATAATTAATGCGCCACCGTTTGGATCATTTTCCATATTTAACCCAACCTGAATACCGGGATATGTACAGACGGGTTTGCCACCTTCCTGCCACAATAATTGCCCCATGTCGTTTATCTTCTGAGCATATACATTTCCGTCCAAATCGTCATAAAAATCAATCCAAGCGATTATGTAATTGCCATCTGTAGTTTGGGTAATAACTGGGTCTTCTTGGCGATCAGGCTTGCCATCTATTAAAACTGGCTCATTCCAAAGCAAGTTTCCTGAGGCATCCACTTTCTGTGCCCATAAATCTCGTTCACCAAGTTTGGTATCGCTCCACACGTATATAGCTCCGCCATCGGCTGTAGCCGTGCCGGTTCGGAACCACTCGATATTTACCCCTTGGCGGATTGGCACTACTTCTTCCCACAACAGTGCTGCCGGAAGAAGGGCTATTGCGCCAAGCAGTAAGATGATAAGCGTAATCTGTTTCACAAGTATCTCCTTGATAATAAATAACAATTTTTTATTTAAACCTGTTCCCCTCTACTTAAAGTAGACATAACAATATAGTTTATATAGATGCAAAAAGGATTCCAATTATAGCTTTAACGGCATTATAAATATACTTAAGATGCTGGTAAAAATAACCCTTATTGCTCAGATTTGCACAGGCTTAACTGAATCTTTCTCAATTGATTAAGTTATTATTACCCATACTTCAAGCTGAGATTCTGCTTCAACTACAGCATTATCTTGGGGCCAAGCAACCTTAAGAATAGCATAATGCATTTGGTGCTGAGGGCGTGAATCCTATTCATTTATAATATTTACCAATATTTGCTAAATAGGCATTTCTGTTCCGGAAACCATTACTTTGTTGATGGGGAAAGATGCGGAGGAAAAACAAAGCTGACCTAAAATATGTTTGCCAATTTCTAGTCCTTGTGGAACTTGGAAGAATACAAGGTCTGCTTCTTTTCCCACCTCAAGAGAGCCAATTCTACTTTCTAACCCTACGATTTTTGCATTGCCGAGAGTTATCCGGTACAGCATTTCTGCCGGCAGCACAGGATAAGTGCTTTGGCGAAAGTTCATTTGTTTGGCATGATATAGCATATTCAAACTGGTACCGGCTCCTACATCACTGCCCAAACCAAAGGGTATACCAATATCACTTATTCTTTTTAGGGGATATTCGCCACTCTTCAAGTAGAAATTTGAATCGGGACAATGCGCTATGGCACTGTTACTCTGTTTCAAAAGCTTAAGTTCAGTCTCGCTCAAATGGATGGCATGGCCAAAGATTGTACGCTCACCCAAGATACCAAATTCATCATAAACAGCGGAATAGGACTCTTTTTTAAAGATTTCTTTTACCCAGTCAATTTCATCTTTGTTTTCAGATAAATGAGTTTGGATAAATGCGTCGTTATCTTTGGCATAGATACCAATTTGACGCATCAATTCGGCGCTACAGGTTGGTGCGAAACGAGGTGTAAAGATATAAGCTAAGAATGGATCTTGCCATAGTTCATGTAATTCGATACTGTGTTTTAGGGCATAATCGGTAGTATGTTGCAATTCCTTTGGTGAATTCATATCCATTAATGTCATTCCGATTCTAGCTTTAATACCCATCTCTTTTGCTACTTCAAAAGCAGCATCAGCAGCTTCCCGGAAAGGTGCAGTATAAATAAGGGAATACGTAGTACCTACTCGCAATAGAGCTTTAAAAAAATCTCGACTAAGATCTGTAGCATAATAGGGGTTTTGAGATTTTGCTTCCTCTGGGAAAACACTTTTGTTCAACCAGGGCAACAAGGCGGGATGGTACATTCCCCGAATGCGGTATTGCGAAAGATGAACATGTAAATCTATCATCCCCGGGATGCAAATGCAATTTCGCTTATCTTCCCATGCACCTTCATGCTCTGTAAATGGACGGACAGATTGGATACTTCCATCTGCAATGGAAATAACATGATCAAAGAGGAAATCTGTGCGAGTGCTGGATATGGGATTGAATAAATTGGTGCGTATGTTTCTCATGGTTTAGCTCTCCAAATATCATAACGTATTAAGTGCTTGGTTCCTAATCCAAAATGTAATTCAGGTGCATTTTGAGTACTGCTGCCCTTAGCAGAGCTTAATTCTCGAACAAGGCAATATTCTTTGCCCATAGCATCTTGGATTAATACTCGTACGCGAGTACCAAAGGCAGGGCTGTTTGGATGCAATACTGGATTATGGACGTCTTCAATAAGATGTATGCCATCTTTTCCGTATATAGGTTTTATAATTAATGACTTATTGGAGGTAGAGCTTGCGTTACTAAGAATCTTGGTTCCGTTGCCGCTACCTATCACCAAATCAAGTAAACCGTCTCTGTTAAGATCGGCCGCAGCACAAGACCATCCATTATAGATTCTAGCCCCACTCAAATATGTAATATCTGTAAAGCTTCCATCGCCATTATTTTTGTAGAGATAGCTACGATCATTTTCGTAAACGGAAGTAATGAATATATCTAAAAATCCATCGTTATCTGCATCAAAAAAGAGTGGTTCAGCATGTAACTCATCATATTTGATTCCACTTTCTTGAGTAATATCGGTAAATTGCCAGTAGTATAGAGTATCTTCGACAACAACTCTATAACTCATGCCATCATTTCTAAGCAGCATCGTTTTATCCGAAATGTCTATGAATCTGGGATGTGCCAGATTGGCGATAATTAAATCCAGATCTCCATCGTTATCAAAATCTCCCCAATCTGCCCCAATACTGTGACCGTAATAGGCATTTTTGTACTTACCGGCAACAGAATGCAGTGCTGCTAGATCCTTAAACACACTATCCACATGGGTGAAAAGGAAATTGCGATTAAGACGGTAGTTTGTAACAAAAATATCCTGCTTGCCATCATTATCAAAATCTGCGGGAGCAACACCTCTGCCAGCCAATCCAGGATTGTCGGCAAAACTTTGAGCAAGGAACCCCAATTGCTTGCTCCTATCGACAAAGAAACCTTGATCGTTATAAAAGAAGAAATCCGGGTATCCGTTGCGGCTTTGCCATGTTTCGTAGTTTGCCATATACAAAGAGGGATATCCGGTTATGTTAATATCTACAAAAGCGACACCCTCCGTGGGCATTTTGTCATCAACATCTCCGGCTTTGGCATTTACTTTCACAAAACTATGATCGGGATTTTGCTTCATCAGAGCGTCTCCGTGTCCATCACTAGCGTGAGAGATGCTTACAAAATCTAAGTATCCATCTTTATTAAAATCTGCCCAAATACCGCCAGTGCTGTTTAAGTTCTGTACCAAACAGCTATCTGGATGGGGTTGAAAAGAAAAATCGCCCAAGTTTTTGTAGATATATTTACCATTAAATAAGATATCAATTTTTCCATCGTTATTGTAATCTGCTAAGGCAACTCGCGTGTAGCGTTTGCCATCCATAGCATGTGTATCTTCAAAGATGATTCCATTGTATGCAAAGATATTTCGTAGATAGTTGAGCGGATCTGAGTCTATTTTTAGCCTTTCAAGAATACTGGCAATAGCATCATAAGCTTCATTGTCATATTGTTTTCGGGGGGCTCCGTGTGTTAGGCAGTATCCAAAAGATTTGATGGCACTTTCCTGGTATTTCTTTTTGCTGAATAGTGCTAAGTACCTGCCCCTCCAGAAGTGCAATTCAGCAATCTCTCCCCGGTCATTATTGGTAAAAGAGATGTTCTGGAGTTTGGTTATCTCTCTTTGTTGCAATTTGTTGGGCTTAATAAAAAGGCAAATAAGCTCATCTTCATTGCCATACTTACCCCAAACATTAATCTGTCGGTAATAATCTGCTTTAGCCATTTGCAGCATAACTCTGTTTTGCCAATCATCACCTTCGTAAGAATCGAATAATATCTTCGCATTGGTACTTTTGCTGGCATTTGCCAAGCACTCTTTTGCAAAGTTAATTAGCATAAGATTTGGTTTTAACTCTGCCAGTTCTTTGCGAAAGCTGGGGCCAAGAATATACAAGCTGCTAATATAGGAATGGGAGGCACTACGAAAGCTGTTTTCTTCGATGCAATTGAGTAGAGCACTGAAATCCTTGATTTTGGCTAAATGATACAATTCGTAATAGTAGGCAGCTTGATGCCAAATAGAATTTGGATAGCTTTCATTGAACGATTTTATTAGTTCTAAAGCATCATAGCTGCTATTTTGAGTGGAAATCTCATCCAAAACGCTCTTGGCAGTGGCTTCAATGATTCCATTATACTCTGGTAGATTTTGAATTGTTCTGAGGATATCATCATTTTCCCCACCAGCTAAGTAATGGGCAAATACCAAAGAATCGGCAATGGAAGTAAAGCTGCTCTTTAATATATTGCCACGTATCAATATTGAGCTGGTATCTGGATCTGCACTTTGCAAAATTAACCATTGTAAGGCATCTTCCATCGAACCGAAGTCTCTTGCCAAGAGAAAGTGTAATTCGGATGCGAGAGTCATTTGATTTGTGCGTTGAGCAAATTCTAAAAGGCATTGACGATCTTCCAGGAGTGAGGAATTCTTTAACTTCATAAACTCATCTTGGTACTTATAGATAATATCGAATTGCTCCTTATCCAATAGAAAGCGTAGATCGTCTGCTGTTACCGAAGCGATTAATGAGCTAAGGGATAGCAAGATAACAATGATAGTATATTTTAGTGTTTTCATTTTTGCTCACTTATGGTTCTGATGAGATTGTTAATGTCCTCACTACTGAATTGATAGTTACGATTGCAGTAATGACATACAGGGTTTATACCTTCTCTCATATTTTCTAATTCTTTTTTCCCAAGCAAAATCAACGCTTTGGCAAAACTCTTTTTGCTACAGTTGCAATGATAGCGCAATGAACTCTCCTGGCTTATCTGGAAGGATATGTTTTTCAACACAAATCTATGCAGAATATCTTCAATACTCAAGCCCATATCCATGAGATCAGAGATATTTGGTGTTTGTTCCAGATTTTGGTTAAGTGCAGAGACTATAGCTAAATCTGCATTAGGAAGTTGTTGAATGATAAACCCTCCGGCAGCTCGTATCTTGGCAGAAGGATCTATTAAAACGCCCAAGTTGACCGCTGAAGGGCTTTGTTCACTTTGTTCATAGTAAGCTGCCACATCGCTTGCTATTTCTGCATCTATAAGTTGTACTGTTCCGGTATAAGGGGCTTTATTCACGGATTTACGGATAACGCTTAAAGACCCCTTTCCTAAATGCTTCCCGACCAAAAAGTTATCTTGTGCTACGGCAAACATCAGTTTAGGCTCGTATGGAAATGCCCTTATATCTCCCTCTTTATTTACAATCACTATTGCGCCTTTTAATGCTCCTTCTGCATCAATACGCAGAGTAATTTCAGAATGAGGAGCTTTTAACTCGGAGCTCATCAACGCAGCAGCAGTAATGAGTCTGCCCAGGAAGATTGTTGGTAAGGGAAACAGATCGTGTATATCACGAGCTTTTTGTACAATATCTGTAGTATCTGCAACGAATAAGCGGAATTGATTATCTGCAATGTTGCCTCGTAGTAAGCGGCTTTTATGGTCCTTCATTATCTATCCATTGCGTAGATATTTCGGTATTGGGGTAGTAAGCTTGTAAAATGCTTAAGTAATCTGATCCATTTCGAGCTTTGCGTAGTGCTCCTACCTGACACATGCCAACACCATGCCCAGACCCCCTACCTTGGATGTTTATCGTTTTTGCTGGTTGGAACACACTTTTACCTGATGACCCTATAAATACGAATAATGATGAAGGTAACATACCAAATGTCTGACGTATTTTATATTCGCTATCCAGAGTGACATTGTGGTCTCCTACAATACGAAGTTTTGTTACTCTACCAGAGATGCCACGTTCTAACACTTCAAAAGAGCGAATGTATTTTAGGCCTAATTTATTGGCAACATCTGCTTTGGAAATGCTACGATTCCAGTTCAAAGTCTTCTTTTCCCACGAGCTCATTCCGGTTGTATCAACTTTCCGGTTCAACCAGCTCGTTACCCCTTTTTCTGTTTCCAGGCTATATGATTCTGCTTCGGCTATGCAGATTGAGCCGCTTAAATGTTCAATGTATGCGCCATTCCAAATAGCCTGTGAAGAATCTGTTTTGCCTCCACAACAGCTATGGTAGGTGGCATCTGCAACTTTACCGTTTATAACCATTATCTCACCAGCACTTTGCATTACAGCTTCTTCAATGAGCTCATTGCGCAAGTGTTTCCCTTTGTAGACTTGACAGTGCGTAGTATTACAAAGATCATAGCCATCTTTTGAGTGGCGATTATTTAGCAATAAACTAATTGCGTGACTACGTGCAGCTACGGCTTGGGCTTTAAGTGCCTCAAGGGGGCTATAGTTCCCAATCTCATTAGGAATTACGCCAGCAATGTATTCCTCAATGGGCAATAAGTGATTAAGAACCAGTTTGCCATTTCTTACCTTTAGGATAAATTCTCCTTCATAAGGGAGTCCGTTTATCCATAACCCTTCATCCGAGTAGATTTTTAGCGGACTCTCAAAAAAGCTTATTTCTCCATCTTGCTGAATAATCTGCAAAGTAGAATTGACAACAGGGATAGATTGAATGCTGCTGAAAGGATAATCAATGGCTGTGGCGTATGCTTGAGCCTGAGCAAGATCCTGAAAGCTATGGGGCAGAAAGAACCAATATTCATGTTTAAGAGCAAGCTGGCCATTCTTCCAAATAAAATGGCTGTTAATTATTGCTTCAGATTCATCATATCCTGAGCATGAATCAATGCGTGAAATAATGCCAAATTGATTCTCTGTACTTTGGGAGACCACCTTACAGGTTACTTCTCCAGAACAATCCTGTTTAAACAATTCATTATTTTCGGTAAGAAAGAAACTGCTTCCCTCTATACGTAGTTCTGCTGCAGAGGCAAGGTTAATCTCCAAAAATAACGTACCATCACGTATTTCTGCTCCAAAAAGCATGTTGATGCTAATAGACAACAGGATTAGTATCTTGCGCATTATTGTACTACAGAACCTGGAGATCCTCCATCGGGATGGATCACATGCAAGCCGCTTGCATCGTGAGCGGCAAGAATCATTCCGTTGGATAGAATACCCCTTATCTTGCGTGCTTGTAAATTCACCAGCATAACTACGGTTTTACCCTTTATGCTTTCAGGATTGTAAGATTGTGCAATTCCGGCAACAAGCTCTCTGGTTTCAAATCCTAAATCTACCTTAAGTTTCAACAGCTTATCAGTTTTGGGTATGGCTTCTGCCTCAAGAACTTTTACCAAACGTAAGTCCATGGCAGAAAACTGATCGTATGTGATTTCGGGTTTAATTGCTTCAAATCCATTTAGGGGTTCAACTGCAGCCATATTGTGTAATTTATTTAGCTCTTTCTCTATTGCTGCGTCCTCAATTTTAACAAAGAGAGGCGAAACATCAACTAGCGTGTAATTATAAGTAGCGTAAGCGTCGTTCCAATCAAAAACATTTGGCAAACTCATCATGTTTCGTAGTTTAAGCATATGTTTGGGTAAGACGGGGTAGAGGGCAACACTTATCTTATGTAGCAGAAAGGCGCAGACCCAAAGGGTTTGCTGCACTAATTCTTTATTCTCTTTGATTACTGCCCAAGGTTTTCGTTCATCAAAGAATCTATTCCCCATACGAGCAATATCCAAAATACTTTTAGTATTACGTTTTACTTGATACTCACTATAAGATGTGGAGATTTCTGCTAAACTAAGATCTGCCAAGTTTAATATATTCTGAGCATCTTCATCTAAATTGGTTTTGTTTATCATCCCACCAAAATGTTTATTGGCAAAAGTGAAAACCCTATTAGCGAGATTACCCAGAACATTGTTTAATTCACCGTTGATTCTTTGCTGAAAATCTTTGAAACTAAAGTCTGCATCTTGTCGTTCAGGCGCATTAACAGCCAAGTAGTAACGCAGATACTCTCCATCGAAACTTCGCACAAATTCATCTACCCAAATTGCCCAATTACGACTTGTAGATATTTTTTGCCCTTCCAGATTCATAAACTCGTTGGCAGGTATATCATGGGGGAGGCAATACTTGGTGTTTTGCCCCATTAGCATGGCTGGCCAAATTAGTGCATGGAAAATAATGTTATCCTTACCGATAAAGTGGATTAATTGAGTTTGAGGATCCAGCCAATAATCTTTCCAGAGTTCCGGGTTTCCCATCCTTTTTGCCCACTCGATTGTGGAAGAGATATAGCCGATGGGAGCATCGAACCAAACATAAAGCACTTTGCCATCTGCTTCTGGCAAAGGAACCGGTACTCCCCAACTGAGGTCACGGGTAATAGAACGCTCTATTAAACCTTGTTCCAGTAAGTTAAGCATAAAATTACGGACATTTTCTTTCCAATATGATTTGGTTTCAATCCATGCTTGTAGCTGTTCGGTAAAACGAGCCAGATGCAAAAACCAGTGTTTTGTCTCTTTTATAATGGGCTTGTTTCCACATATCTTACAGCGTGGTTGTTTTAGAGAAGTAGTTTCGTAGGTATTACCGCATTTATCGCATTGATCTCCACGTGCACCTTCGGCACCGCATTTGGGGCAAATACCTTCAACATAGCGATCTGGCAAATAGCGTTTATCGTGTTCGCAATAGAATTGTAAGGTGCTTTTTGGTTGGATGTGTCCATTATTATAAAGCGCAGTAAAAAACTCCTGCGAAAGAATATGATGTTCTTCTCTGGCGGTACCGGAAAAGTTATCAAATTCAATTCCGATTCCATCAAAGGCTTCTTTGATAGACGCATGGTAACGATTTACTACATCAATAGGCTGTACACCCTCTTTATCGGCAGAAATAGATATCGGCGTACCGTGTTCGTCCGTGCCGCAAATATAGATTACATCCTGATTTTGTAAGCGTAGATAACGCACAAAAATATCTGCGGGAAGATATGCGCCTGCTACATGTCCAACATGCAGTTTGCCGTTGGCGTAGGGAAGAGCGCTGGTGACTATATATTTCATTTATTGTCTCCAAAGAATTCTTGATGAAGAATCGAAACTGTTTTACAAACCAAGGCAGAAGGCATCATCAATTCCAGGCTGCGTTCGCTATGAGATATTCGTTCAATATGAGATTCGCTGCACAATCTTAGCACCTTTGCCATAAAGGCAGGATCGGCGGCAAGTCCCATTCCTATAAGTGATACAAAACCAATACAATGATCTTTACTTATTACTTTAATTTTGGATTCTTCCAGCATAAAATCTATTTCGGATTCGTACTTTTCTTCTACATATAGTTCCAAAGCTTTTTGTAGCATGTTGATTTTATAAATCTCATGATGCCATTTATCCAATAAAAGTAGAGCAGTGGTATCTGGTTCAATACAATAGCGTAAAATACTTTCTTTATGAGCTATGGCATTTACTTGACGTTCTTCCATCATGGTTTCCTTTATACTTTCATCCTGTTGTATCAATGTTCCAGATTCGAAAGTGAATGAAGATTTTATTTCTACAGGCACCTTATATCTACAGGCAAACTCAACTGCCCGCGGATGCAATACCTTAGACCCATTATAACTTAGTGCCAACATATCCAAATAGCCAATTTCCGATATGAAGTGGGCATGCGGCACAATTCTTGGATCTGCGGAGTAGACGCCCTCTACGTCTGTGTATATTTCACACTTATCCGCGCCCAGATAACAAGCCAAAGCAACAGCAGAAGTATCCGAACCTCCGCGTCCTAAAGTAGTGATCTCTTTATTAATGCTAACGCCCTGAAACCCGGCAACAATCACGATCTTCTCTTTAGCCAATTCTTCATGAATGCGAAAGGCATTTACTTTCAATATCTTGGCGTTTCCGTGATGATCATCCGTAATAATACCGCTCTGAGATCCCGTAAAAGATATTGAGGATATCCCCTCTTCCAAAAGAGATAATGATAATAGCGACATAGAGATGCGCTCTCCGGCAGTTAGCAACATATCCATTTCTCTACGTGAGGGATGCTTTGTGATCTCATAAGCCAGGCTAAACAGGTTATCTGTGGTTTTTGCCATAGCAGATACTACTAATACCAGTTGATCACCATGACGGTATGCTTTCGCCAACTTTTTGGCTATAGAACGGATTAGCTCTACGCTTCCTACTGAAGTACCGCCAAATTTCTTTACTATAATAGCCATTTACATTTTTGCCGATGCTTTTAGCAGTTCTACGAAAAGCGGGTGAGGTCGATTTGGACGCGATTTAAATTCAGGATGGAATTGTACCCCAAGGTAAAAACGGTTTGGAGGGTATTCAATAATTTCTACCAGAAGGTCATTTTGAGATACTCCGCTAAGGTGTAACCCGGCCCGAACAAGTTGATTGCGAAAGTTGTTGTTAAACTCATAGCGATGGCGGTGTCTTTCGCTGATTGTAGAATTGTTGTATGCTATGTATGCCAAACTTTCCTTTGATATCTTACAAGTGTATGCGCCTAAACGCATAGAGCCGCCTACAAGATCAATATAGCGTTGGTCTTCCATAAGGTGAATCACCGGATGAGGAGTCGTTTCGTCAAATTCGGTACTGTTTGCTTGCTCTAAATTGCACATATTGCGGGCAAATTCAATTGCCATCACCTGCATTCCCAAGCAGATTCCTAAGATTGGTATGTTTTTGGTTCTGGCATATTGGGCGATAGTGATTTTTCCTTCGATTCCTCTTATGCCAAAACCTCCAGGAATCAGTAAGCCATCCATTCCACTTAGTTCCTTATCCAAATCTTGCTGCTTAAAATTCTGCTCCGAATCTACCCACTTAATACTCAACTTCTTACGAATGTGGGCAGCAGCGTGGTGCAGGGATTCTACTATGCTTTTATAGGCGTCGTGATGTTTCACGTATTTACCGCAAACCGCAATACATACTTCACCATCGCTATTAGAGCGGTTTTCCAAGAATTGTTTCCACTGGCTTAGATCGGATTGGCAGGCTTCCAAATTGAAGTGTCGACATATTATTGCCGGTAGATTTGCTTCTTTATAGATTAGTGGAATCTCATACACACACTTAACATCTATGGCATTTATCACGTTTTCCTTGGCTACGTTGGTAAATAGAGCGATTTTGGAATAGATCTCTGTGTCAAATGGTCTTTCACTTCTGCACAGCAGTATATCTGGTTGAATACCAATCTCTCTAAGTTTATATGCACTATGCTGAGAAGGTTTAGTTTTCAGCTCGCCTGCAGTTTTTATGTAGGGTACATAAGTAAGCAAGATATTGAGTGTGTTACTAGTGCCAAGATCAAGGCGCAGTTGGCGCACGGCTTCCAAAAAAGGCAAGCTTTCAATATCGCCCACTGTGCCTCCAATCTCGGTAATAACAATATCATTATCTTCGGATAACCGGGTTATCCGGCTTTTTATTTCATTTGTTACGTGAGGGATTACCTGAACGGTTTTGCCCAGATACACTCCCTTACGTTCATTCATTATTACGCTTTCGTAGATTTGTCCGGCACTACAACTGCTTGCAGATGTTAGAGCTTCATCCACAAAGCGTTCATAATGTCCCAAATCCAAATCTGTCTCGGCTCCATCATCAGTTACAAACACCTCTCCGTGCTGGAACGGGCTCATCGTTCCCGGGTCCACATTCAAATAGGGGTCGAATTTTTGCAAAACCACCTTATAACCCATAGATTTTAATAGCAATCCAATTGATGCTGTGGCAATTCCTTTGCCTAAGGAAGATAGCACTCCTCCCATTACGAAGATGTATTTAGCCAATGCTCTACTCCCTTAGACAAGCTTTTTCAGTTCGTTAAGAGATTCTCTGATAGCATTTACCGTATAAGCTATATCCTCATCAGTGTGTCTGTAGCAGATATATCCATGATGATAGGGTTGTAAAAATACTCGGCGGCGGATAAGCTGGGTATAGAATTCTGTTCTAAGCTTTTTATACAAACCAGTTTCATCTTTAGAGAATGTTATAAAAGGCATCCAGGGGGCTCCAGAAAACTCAACCGGAAGCCCGGATTCATCTATTACCTTTTGAACATCAATGCCAAACTGATCACCTTTTTCTTTAATAATATCCAAGATCTTATCGCGCTGCAAAATCTCAATTGTTTTAAGAGCTGCTACTATACTGTCGGTGTTTGGGAAGAATGTTGAAGAAAGAAACACCTTGTCTGCCAAAACCATCATCGGCTCGCGTTTGCCTACCAAAGCTGCTATGGCATAACCATTTGCCATTGCCTTGCCAAACGTAGAGAGATCTGGAGTTACTCCAAAGTACTGCTGTGCTCCTCCAAGTGAAACTCTAAATCCGCTTCGAATCTCATCAAAGATCAATAAGGCACCATACTTATCGGCTAATGCGCGCACGCCCTCCAGGTATCCCGGTTTCGGCATCTGAACCGGAGCGGCAAGGGGGTGTCCCACCGGTGTAACAATTATTGCTGCCATGTCATCTCTGTTGGCTTTAAGGATTGTTTCTAGCCCGTCCAGATCGTTGTAATGAAATTCCAGAGTATCTTCATAAAACTTTTCTGGAATTCCGCCCTTTACTTCCACGCACCAATCGTGCCAGCCATGATACCCACAGCGGGCAATTTTTGTTTTACCAGTATAGGCACGGGCTACGCGTATGGCTATGGTAGTTGCGTCACTTCCAGTTTTTACTAACGCGGCCATTTCACAGGATGGAATCACTTCCTGAAGCTTACGTACTAATTCATTTTGTTGGGGTTGAGTAAGTGAAAAGCAAAACCCCTTGTTATTTATTTGTTCCTGGACGGCATGGTCAATTTCTTCTTCGCGGTAGCCGATTATGATAGGGCCGTAAGCGCACAAGAAATCTATGTATTCATTGCCATCGATATCGGTTATGCGCCCACCTTTGCCATGATCGAAATATATTGGATATTCACCCTGTACAAAGTTGTAGGGTCTGCGGATGCCGGCAACTGCACCGGGAACTAGCTTTTGTGCTTCCTCATACATTGCCATGCTTTTTTCAAGCTTCAATTTATCTGCCATCTTATTTCATCTCCCATAAGCTTGCTATACCCATTCCGCCGCCAATACATAAGGCGGAAAGCCCTTTCTTATTCTTTCTGCGTTTCATTTCGTGAAGCAGAGTTACAATAATACGAGCACCGCTACATCCAATGGGATGGCCCATGGCTATGGCGCCTCCATTAACGTTAACAATATCCGGGTTTATTTTTCCTACTCCTTCTTGCTCTAATCCTTTTAATACAGCAAGAGATTGTGCGGCAAATGCTTCATTTAGTTCAGCCAGCTCAACATCGGCTAATGACCAACCGCTATTTGCCAATACTTTCTTGATGGCGGGAACGGGCCCATAACCCATAATTGAGGGATCCACCCCGGCAGATGCGCTCTTTACAAAATATGCTAGTGGAGTAAGTCCCAATTCACTGGCTTTTTCCTCGCTCATCATTAAAAGCAGAGCAGCACCGTCATTAATTCCGCTACTGCTGCCAGCAGTTACTGTGCCATCCTTTTTGAATGCAGGACGAAGTTTGCCAAGGCTTTCTGCAGTTACTCCAGCCCGAGGCATTTCATCTTTATCTACAATAATGGGATCTCCTTTGCGTTGTGGAATGGAGATGGGCACAATCTCATCAGTAAATTTTCCGCTCTTCTGGGCAGCCTCGGTTTTGTTTTGGGAAGCTGCAGAAAACGCATCCTGTTCTTGCCGAGAAAGACCAAATTTTTCAGCCAGATTTTCAGCCGTGATTCCCATGTGATAATCATTGAATATGTCAGATAACCCATCGCGTATCATCAAATCTACCATGTTTTTATCGCCCATGCGAGCTCCCCATCGGGCATCTTTAAGAATATAGGGAATCTGGCTCATGTTTTCGCTTCCGCCCGCAACTATAATATCCGCCTCGCCAGATTCAATCATCATGGCTGCCAAAGATATTGCTTTCATACCACTGCCACATACTTTATTTACAGTGTATGCAGGCACATAATCGGGTACTCCAGAATAGATGCTGATCTGTCTGGCTATGTTTTGTCCATAACCGGCGCCACAGACGTTGCCTATTATTACTTCATTGATCTGTTCAGGCTTTAGCCCGGTTTCGGCAATAATGGCTTTTAGGGTATGAACACCAAGCTGAACAGCAGAGATATCTTTAAATACTCCACCGAAGTTTCCTACTGCGCTACGTTTTGCGCATACTACTACGGCTTTTCTCATCTTTCCTCCAGATGTTTTATATTTTTTTCATTGCATTCCATTCAAACAAAAGCTGATTTTTAGTCAATGGCAAAGTTATTTCAAAGCTCACCAAGAATTATGATTCTAAGATTATTCTATCAACAATTAGGGCTGGTACACTATTAAGGCAGAGCACTCACCATTAAAGCTTTAAGTTATAATTAACTGGGGTTCATGCCGAGATACTCCTGTAAATACAGGATTGTGGTGACGTAAACTAAGCCTAATAATAGCTTTTTGTATTAAGGAATAGAACTGGGAGACGATACTTATAAAGAAATGTTTGAGAATAAGTTCGAATGTGGCAAAAAAACCATCAAGCTCATTCATCTATTCAAGTACATAGTACAAGCCTAAGCCTTTCTGGTGGATAAATTCAATAAACTAACAGGAGATGCACAATTAGCCTTAAGAGAGAATTTTTTGCTTGCCAAAAAAAGCTGTCTGAAATCAATGGTACAAAGTCGGTCGGGATGTAGCGCAGTCCGGCTAGCGTACTTGAATGGGGTTCAAGTGGTCGCAGGTTCAAATCCTGTCATCCCGACCATCAGATATTAAACTGCTGAGTTTTGCTGTTCAGCGGTTTTTTTTTGCCAGTAAGACCCAAATAGGAAAGAAGCTTCCTAATAAAGCGTATTGGCATAATTCAGGTTAAACAAGCTAAAAATAAGATTGGTAGGGCATGACTACTTATCGATATGTTCAAATTGCTAAAATGATTGAAACAGGTGGTTGAAAGATATCCTCTAAAATTGCAATTTTAGTCAAAAAATCGTAAAAATGGCTTTACAAAAAAGCAGTGTTTTAGGATATTGCT
>JAJBBD010000068.1 GCA_020532355.1 Candidatus Cloacimonadota bacterium
CCAAGAGTTGGTTGGAGGATTTGTTCCTCGCACCAAAGTTCGCAGAGTATCATCAACCGTAACAGTTCCAAATGGACACAAAATAATCGTTGGTGGGTTGTTGAATTCTTCAATTACTCAAAGGACAAATAAATTGCCTTTCCTTGGTGATATTCCATTTATCGGCAGATTGTTCCAACACCGTTACGAATTTGTGGAAAATACTGATTTGATTATGGAGATTACTCCCAGACTTGTTTCGATGAGCGAAACCAGTCCCGAACCAATTGTGGATGAAAGGCTAACTCGCACTTTAATAGAATATGAAGGTGAGGAGGAATAATGAAGAAATTTCATTCCCTAATGCCTGTCTTAACCTTATTGGTAATAATCTTGGTGAGCTTTTCCGCATCTTGCGACAAGCGTAATCCGCCTCCCGTCATGCCAGAACCACAAGAAGAGATATCATTGTCGGACATACGCATTATTACCAGCATTAAAGCCAACCCAGAAGTTATTTATGCCGATAATAACGTAACTTTTTCTACAATAGAAGTACAAGTAAAAGATGGTGATAATTTTGGCGTTACCAATCAGACTGTAAACTTTAAAACTGATTTGGGTAATATTATTACTAATGTAGGAACCGATAGTACCGGTGTGGCTCGTAGCACCTTTTGGGATGCGGGTGATACAGGGCTTGCCACCATCACCGCTATAGTTCGCAAGTACCATGAATCGGTTAAAGATTCACTTATTTCTGCAGATACTACCCAAGTTCAAGTACTTATAGAAGATATTCCTCCTATTGGTTCGGTAAAACTTGAAATTAACAATTCTGCTCCTCCTACAAGCGGACCCTACGAAATGAGCGTTAACCAACAAGTACCAGTTTCGGCCAGACCTCTGTATGAAGACTTAAGCTCGTTGCCAGACAACTCTTTGGTAACTTTTTCTTGCACCAAGGGTAAGTTTGTAGATACCGAAGGCACGGAATTGGGTCAAGAAATAGTGGCAAAAACGCTTAATGGCAAAGCTTCTGCACTTTATAATTCTGGCACCCGTGCAAATACTAAACCCGGAGAAGATCTAGGGATTATAAAAGCCAGAATTGGCGCAGTTGCCGATAGTGCTAACGTACTTATCAAACCTGATAGACCAGCGGCAATAGAGCTTAAAAGCTTCTTGCGGATCAACGATCAAGATGTACCTGCTTCCAGTAGCGAAGTAGGCAGCTCGACTCCCATATTCATACAAGCAACATTGACTGATGCCTATGCCAACGAATGCCAAAACCAGATTGTGAAGTTTACTACAAATTTAGGCACTTTTGCCAACACTGCAGACCACTCGGATATTCCCTCGAATGATTACGGGTTAGCCCGTGTCCAATTCACACCCGGATTGTCTTCTGGCGCTGCAACTATAAGAGCTTCGGCAAATAACGATACTCTTAGCTCTCAGATTGTGTTCACTATAGCTTCAGACCAAGTTCATTCGATGGATTTCACTCAAGAAGATGCTATCCACCTAAACGTTGCCAATACCGGTGGTGCTTCATCGGCAATCTTACGTGTAAAACTCAGAGATATAAACTACAACTTGGTCGATTCTCCCAATCAAGTATCCTTCAGAATTGCCAATACAACTGCTCCTGTAGGCGCCAATCTCAATAATCAGCCTGCCGGTGAGTGGGTGACGGTTACATCGAATGGAGGAGAAGCGCAAGTTGCAGTAAATGCAGGTACAGAACCCGGTGTATTGTTAATTGAGGCAAATTGTGTGGTTGCAGATGGCGATACTATTCGTGCCACAAAACCTAATGTAATTATTCATGCCGGTCCTCCCCATACTATCACGCCCTTTATGAGTGGATTTTCTACTGGGGAAGGTCTTGGTGGAGGTGTATGGCGTGTAGTAGCAGGGGCTCATGTACGAGATCTCTACAACAACCCTGTTTTACGAAATACTATGGTTTGGTTTTCCATAGCTGGAGCCGATGCTCAAATAGAGGCAACAGGCACCGTGGGTAATGTTAGTGTTAATGACGATTCCCTGGAAGGCGTAGCTTATACTATTGTTACCTATCACGGTACTCAAACCAACAAGGAAGTAACTATAACTGCGCGGAGCTTAGGTGCGGATGGACTAGATGTTATTGGAACATATACCGATATCTTGCCACTCAATGAACCTCAGTTACGGATGGCAGTTGATCCCAGAGCAGTTCATTTTGGTGCAAACAACAATCCTGCTTCTACAACCGCAGATGTGCTCGTATCTTTATTGGATGGTCAGGGAGTTCCCATTACGGGTAGTGAAATATTACTGTTTTGCATGAAGGGCAGGTATGAGTATAATGCTAGTTATGGCATGTACTGTCCTAATCCTACTACTCCACAGTATGTAAAAACTATCGATGGCGTAGCAAAAAGTAAGTTGAGAGTATACAATGTTGAATTTCCTGAGCCAGATCCTGGTACAGGACCTGCTGGAGAAGTTGTTTTGGTTGAAGGTTGGATTGTAGATACCAATACAGATCTCGCCAGCGCCAATTTACAAGTATGGTCTCATGAAGGTGCCGTACCATTCTAAATACTATGTAATTCAGCGTGGGGAGATATCAACTCCCCACGCATAAATATAACCCTGAGGAGTTTTTATTAGGATTAAGATTTGGTAAAAAAGCCATTGAATTATCAGACTTAAAATTACAAAATAAGGATATAAAAAATGAGTTTCAACGCCCAATTTGCCAGAATTGGTGAAGTTCTGGTTCACGAAGGATACGTTAACGAAGAAAGAATCAAAGAAGCCCTAATTAAGCAAACAAACTTTGGTCTTAAGCTTGGTGACACCCTAATAAAACTTGGTTATATTACCGAAAAGCAACTCCTTAATGCCTTGCATCAACAACTTGGATACGATATCGTAAAAGAAAGCGAACTTATGGATCTGGATCTCAAAGTTGTGTCCCTTATTCCTGAGCCCTATGCCTATGAAAACAGAGTTGTGGCTTTACGCGAAGAAGGAGACGGTGTTGTTGTAGCTTTGGCAGATCCTGAAAACCTCACCGTTTTAGATAGTCTTAAGAAGCTCATTGGTAAAAATATCAAACCCGAACTGATTGGCGATTCCGTTCTGAAAGACACTATTGAAAAATACTATAAAAGTATCCGCACTACCAGCCAGGTTGAGGATGCTGTTGGCGGTTTTGACTTTGTGGCTGTGGATGAAGAAGAGAACGAGATATCTATTTCTGCTGCTTCTAGCGATGCCGATGCCCCGGTAGTAAAACTCTTGAACCTGATTATTAATGAAGCTATTAAGGCAAACACTACTGATATTCACATTGAACCATTAGTAAAGAACACGCGAGTTCGTTACCGTATAGACGGTGCTTTACGTGAAGTTATGACCCCTCCCATTGGGATGCACTCAGGGTTGGTATCTTTGGTTAAAGTGATGAGTAAGCTCAATATTGCTGAACGCCGCCTACCCCAAGATGGCCATATTTCTCTTAAAACATCTATTAAAAGCGTTGATGTCCGTGTGTCCATTACTCCCACCGTGTTGGGCGAGAAAGTGGTGATGCGTCTTTTGGATAAAGGTGATTTTGGCTTCAAACTTAGCACCTTAGGTTTTGAAGAAGAGGATATGGTGATTTTCGACAGAATTATCCGCCGTCCTTATGGTATCATCATTGTTTCAGGACCTACAGGTAGTGGTAAATCTACCTCATTGCATGCAGCTCTAAAAGAGATTCAGGATCCTGAAACTAATATTATAACGGTGGAAGACCCCGTTGAGTATCGCCTGGAAGGTATTACTCAGATAGAAACAAAAGAGCAGATAGGGCTTACTTTCGGTTCCGCTTTGCGCTCAGTTTTGCGGCAAGACCCGGATATCGTGCTTATTGGTGAAATTCGTGACGAAGAGACTGCAGATATTGCGATTAAATTCTCTCTTACCGGTCACCTGGTGTTCTCCACTCTCCACGCCAACGATGCTCCATCTACAGTTACCCGTCTCATCGATATTGGCATCAAGCCTTACTTGGTGGGCTCCTCCCTTTCGTTAGTGATGGCACAGCGTTTGGTAAGAAAAATCTGTCCTTATTGCATTGATGATTATACGCCTACCGACCAAGAAATTAGTGATGCCGGCTTAACCGAACAGGATGTAAAAGATGCAAAATTTAAAATGGGAAAGGGCTGTGTTCATTGCGATAACACTGGTTTCTCCGGACGTACTGGTATTTTCGAGCTACTTATCGTAGATAAGGAGATTCGTCAGCTTATCTATGATGGTGGAAACCAGGATCTAATTCGCGCTTCTGCTCTCAATTCCGGTATGCGCACTCTCCACGATGCCGCCGTAGAAAAAATGAAACGCGGGATAACCACTATCCGCGAAGTTGTTAAAATGACCATCGTCGAATAAGAAGAATAAGAAGGTAAACTGATATGCCAAATTTTGCCTATATAGTAAAAGACGCCAAAGGCGCACGAGTAGAAGGACTTATTAAGGCCGATACTTTGGATATGGCAGTAGAAAAGCTTTCTAAAGAAGGCTCTACTATCATTTCGGTGAAAGCTGCTTCCGAGGGAGCGTTTAAGGGCAACCTGTCACTTTTCGATAAAGTGATGCTTGCCATCTATAAATTCCGCACAGGGGTAAGCCTTAGAGTCCTTGTGTTCTTCACACGTCAGCTTTCAACCATGTTCTCTGCCGGTCTTACCATCGAAAAGGCTATTACCGACCTGGAAAAAGAAGAAAAGAATAAGAAATTTGCCAAAGTATTACGCAAAATAGGAGATGATATTCGTAAGGGATATTCTCTTTCGGAATCTATGGAACAACATCCCGGTGTGTTCAATCCGCTTTATGTAGCACTGGTGCAAGCCGGAGAAGCTTCCGGTACTCTACATACCGTTTTGGATGAACTCTCCGACTATCTGGAGAAAATCGAGGATACCAAGCGTAAGGTTACCAGCGCAATGGCATATCCTATCTTTATCCTTATCTTCCTCATCGGTGTGATCTGGGGTATGTTCTACTTCATTATTCCCATGTTTGCGGAAGTTTATGCCGATTTTAACGCTTCCTTGCCTACTCCCACCGTGATTGCCATTAATACAAGTAATTTTATTGTGAACAACCTGTTCTTGGCAATACTGATCTTCATAATGGCGATTGTAGCCTTGTTTTTGGTCTATCTTACCGATAGAGGCAGATTTGTTATGGATACCCTTAAACTGCGTATTCCGGTGGTTGGCGGTGTAGTAACAAACTCGATTATGAGTAAATTTTCCCGTACCTTCAGCATTCTTATGGCTGCCGGTGTTCCAATTATGGATACTATGGAACTTACCGAGAATGTAGTTCAAAACGCTGTTGTTGAAGGTGCCGTACGTCGTGCCAGAGTATTGGTAAAAGAGGGTTATGGCGTAGCCAATGCTTTCCGCAGAACCGGAGAATTTCCGCCTACATTGCTGCAAATGTTATCTACCGGCGAAGAAACTGGTGATATGGATAAGCTGTTAGGGAAAGCTGCTCAGTTCTATGAGAAGTTAGTGGATAGCGTTATTGATCGTCTTACCTCACTTATCGAGCCGCTTTTAATAGTGCTGATGGCTCTGGTTGTGGGCTCCATTATCATCGTCATCTATTTGCCGATCTTCGATCTTGGTGAAGCTATCTCGCAAGGTTTCAATTAATTGTAGTATAACATCATTATTGATAACCCCGGCTTAGTTCCGGGGTTATTTTATTCTCATGCTCCGATTATTTGCTATCATTGCTATTTTTTTTGTGGCTCTCATTCAAGCTAAGTAGGCGCTATAGATCTACAGAAAATTCTTCACATGGGCACTTCAGGGCACAGTTCAGCCAGAGATACCAGTGCAAGAGATTAGGTGGCAAGCTCCTGCTTGCCA
>JAJBBD010000069.1 GCA_020532355.1 Candidatus Cloacimonadota bacterium
GCCAATTGCTCAATCGTTATCCGCTCAAAATCCTGCGCGGAAATACCAAAGCTTGCTAATACAGAATCCAGATCCGGAGATACTAATATTCGGTATTGGATAATCATTGTTAACATAGTTTTTTGTCCTCAAGTTCAGAGTGCAATACTTGCAACGCCACAAAGTAAATATGTTATAACTATTAGTCAAGGAGTTTATTGTCGCGCTTCACTTTTGTGATTCTACTCACTCAGACAAGCAATATCCATGCTCTTAAGACATAAAGAGCGTAAGATGATAAACCGATATGTGGCACAATTTCCACATGATTTTGGAGCGCTGCAGGTTTTTCTCCTTGACTAAGTAAGTCTTTTATACAAATTACACATAAGCTTTAAAACTTGATAAATAGATAGTTACCAAGTATGTATCCTGGCAGATATAGGCTGATTGGGTTTCTGCAATATAAGCAGGCTCGCTCTGAGGTATTAATATTAAAAATATTATGCACAATAAGTTCAATACAATAGTAGATTTGGTACATACAAGGCGTTTTTTAAGCCCTTTGCCAAATTACTCACCAATCATTTGGAAACAGAAGCGTATGCACAATCTGAGATCCTTGAAATGGTCTTAAGCGAGAAGATATCCTGATGCCAACACGTGATACTGTTGTTACAGCCTGTGACCAAAATTTTGTGTGGGGGGCAATGCTTTTAGGTATATCCCTGCGCTATCATGGTATGACATGTGCCTACCATATATTAGGTTACGACCTCACTCAACGAGATGTTAAATGCCTACAAAGCATTCCGGGCACTGAAGTTTTTCCCGTCCATAAAACAGATATGCGCAGTGTCTGCACCCAAAAACCAATGGCAATCGATACTGCGGAAACAGACATTGTGGTATGGATGGATGCAGACTGTGTGGTAAGTGGAAACTTGGAAAAGTTTTTCGTATGTCCCGATAACAAACTGCAAATCCGCATAAGAGAAGAAAATGAGAACTTTAGCGTATATAGAAACCTCTACACAAAACATGATACCTTGGGAAAAATTCCCCAAAAAGTGCTGGATATATGGCAAAAAGATGTGAATGATCTGGATGAACCTGGTATTCAGACTGTATATCAGACAAATTGTTTTGTGCTAAATAAGACTCATCTTTCCTTTGTGGAATTATGGAAACAGCAGATGCTAAAAGTAATCCCAGAAAATACTTTCGGTGTGTATAATAAGAAAAGCATTGCATACTCCATGACCGATGAATCGGTAATAAACTCGCTTTTTGCCTTTTCTTCCCAAGCGCCAGCTACCAGTGAATACCTTATGGATAAAGATCCCAATGCCGCTTGCATACATTTTGGTCTAAGCCCCAAACCTTGGCAGCATTGGACTTTCTCGGCATTACGTTATTACGACTATGTTCAAAAACTTATCGCATGGGCAAACACAGAAAAGTATCGTTTACCAGCTCTAACTACTTCACTAATGCCTCAGCGATACAAGCAAGAGCGAAGAAATGCCCTTACACGCTATCGGCTAAAAACTACACGCTATCTTATCTCTACCCACTTGCGGAAAATAACTCGCCTTGTCCGATCCTGAAAAATTGCATTTTTGAAAACTTCTGCTTGACAAGTACGCTCACTCGGATATCATGTCCAAGTTAATATAATACATAGGACTAATATATATGAAAAACATATTGAAACTTGTTGTAATCGCCATTTTTATGGTTATTGCATTTTCGGCATGTTCCGAAAATGAGAATGATGCGTATGTGCCAATTAAGGATATCACAGTATCACCGGATTTCAACTGGCAAACCAGTCATCAGGTTGCGGTTGAAATTGAGCTTTTTGATAATGGCTCTGCTCCAATTAAGGGAGTTGTGTTCGAGATTTTTGATAGCTATCCGGAACCTAATAGTACGCCTTTAGCTAAGGGTGTTACCTTGGAGGATGGAAAGTATAACACTGTAATGAATCTGCCTACCGCGGTAAAAAAGGTGTGGGCAAGAGGCTATATGGGTGTGTACGAAATACCCATAAACAATAGTAGTGTAGTGCTTAGTTTGGGTGGAGCAATTGATGAATCGGTCATTAGCAACGACTATAGAAAGAATAATTCCAAAGCGTGGTCTTTCTTGCCGGGGCTAAGTTTTAACTCTCAGGGCAGACCTTACCCAATGAACAATGTATCCATTCAAGCAGACTTTTTTGAGCGCCTGAATGCAACTCTACCGGAGAGTTCGTCTTTACCCATCACACATCCTCAATATATGGAAACCTCAAATCAGGTGAATCTAAAATTAGATGAGACTGCTCAAGTATGGCTAACATTTGTGCATGAGGGAGCCGGATATTTGAACTCATTGGGCTATTATACCTATCCTACCGGGAATCTGCCGACAAGTCCATCCGAGATTGAATCAAAAAACATAGTAATGCCCAATGCATCACTTTATGGTAGCGGAGGACAAATGTTTGCCGGCGATACTGTGTATTTGGGAGTGTTTGAGCCTGGCACTACTATGGGGTGGTTTTTGGTAGCCAACGGTTTTAGGGGAGGCTATGGTACAAATGTAAGCACAAGTGCCCCTGTTTATTACTCCGATCCCGCTCTAAATCCGGAAACAGATCCGGAAAATAAGAAACACAGCGTACTGCTTTTTGACCAGATTTCGCAAAGATTTGTAGTAGGATTTGAGGATCTCCCTCGCACGTCTGAGAGCGATGACGATTTCAACGACTTAGTGTTCTTTTTAACTGTTAATCCCATAGAAGCTGCAGATCTATCATCAATTCCTCCTATGGATACACCTATCGATAGTGATGACGATGGGATTTCTGATGCTTTCGACGACTATCCCGATGATGCAGATTTGGCATTTAACAACTATACTTATGGTGCAGATGCTTGGGGAACACTGGCTTTTGAAGACCTTTGGCCCAATACTGGAGATTACGATTTTAACGATATGGTGGTAGATTACAATTACAATCAGATCACTCAGCCAGGAAACAGGGTTAAGAAAGTGGAGATGAGCTACAAATTACGCGGTATAGGAGCCAGAAGAGCTAATGGCTTTGCCGTCCAAGTTCCATTTGAAGCTTCAAATATCACCCAAATCCATGCCAGCCATGATGCTCTATTCGAGATGGAAGACGACGGACCTTTTGCAGTAATGCGATTTTTCAATAGCGCCTTCGACCTCATACCTCAAGTACCAAATGCTTTCATCAATACAGAGATGAGTGACACATATTTTGAGCCGGTGGATTTTTCTGTTCACTATAAGCTTGAAAGTCCCATGGCTATTTCCCTGTTGGAAACATCGCCGCCTTACAACCCCTTTATTTTTCTCAATGGTCTGCGCTCGGTAGAAGTTCATCTACCGGGATACCCGCCAACTACTAGAATGGCAACTGATATGCTGGGCACACAAGATGATGCCAGCACTGAAGGTAATTGGTATAAAACTGCCGGAAATCTTCCTTGGGCTGTAGATATTCCTCAAAGCTGGACTTACCCTATCGAAAAAGCACAAATATCTCAAGCCTATAATAAGTTTAAGGATTGGGCACAAAGCTCTGGCACTTCTTACGCCGATTGGTATAAAGATCTACCGGAATACACTAATCCGGAATTCATGTATTTGAAACCCTAATGATAATACCCCAAATAACATCCATCTACGTCCACTGCTTCTCCCTCAGCAGTGGACTTTTTTTCTCTGCTCAAAACTGTTACACGTAATAAATATCTCCAATAACATAATATGGCAACGATATTTTTTTGTTGACAGCATATACAAAGTTCAAGATGATTCCTTGTAAAACATAAGATGCTCTCCCAAACTGAGGTACGAATATGAAAATGGAAGAACTGAACTACTACTACAACAAATTTAAGTTCGGTGAAGATATCTTTCATCAACTGATGCAGAGACGGGTACGTGATATTCTTTTGGTCTCCACATTCTATGACGCATTTATTTTTGAGCAAGATGGCAGACTTTCGGAGCAAATATTTGGTGAATACCGGCAGTTAAATCTATCTACAGCCCCTCGCATAACATCTGTTCCCACGGGCGAAGAAGCTCTTGAAAAGTTAAAACATCATTCTTATGATTTGGTTATTACCATGATGCGCATCGGAGAGATTGGACCTTTTGAATTGGCAAAAAGAGTTAAAGCCGCTCAACCCGATCTTACCGTGCTATTACTGCTCAATGTGGCATCGGACTATCTCATCTGGGAAAACCATGTTGAAGAACGTACATATATAGATGATGTCTTTTTGTGGAATGGAGATACTAAACTCTTTTTGGCGATGGTTAAGAACGTGGAAGATGCAATGAATGTGGAGTTTGATACCAGTCACGGCTTAGTAAGGGTAATTTTACTGGTGGAAGATTCTGTACACTATTATTCGATGTTCTTGCCATCATTATACTCGGTAATCATGAAGCAAACTCAAAAGCTTATTGAGGAAGAAGTTAGCGATATCAACAAACATCTTCGAATGAGAATCCGCCCCAAGGTGCTTATGGCACATGATTTTGAGGAAGCCATAAGACTTTATGAGAAATACAAAGAATATATGCTATGCATAATCTCGGATGTACGTTTTCGAATTAATGGCGAAGTACATGCTCAAGCGGGGTTTAAACTGATCAATCAGATACTCAAGAAGAACCGAGATTTACCCATGATCCTCCAATCTTCGGAAGATGAAAACGAACAAATGGCTAAGGATTTGGGAGTTCATTTTTTAAACAAGAACTCCAAGCATCTGTTCAAAAACTTGCGAGAGTATATGGTATTTAGTTTGGGGTTTGGCAATTTCATCTTTCGCAGTCCTTCCGGCGAAGTGATTGATGAAGCCACTAATATTGCAGAATTTGAGGAGAAGATATTAAAGTTACAAGAAGACTCTTTGGAGTTTCACAGCCGTTTTAACCATTTCTCAAACTGGCTAATTGCGCATGGAGAGGTCCAAATTGCCAAAAAAATCCGCCCCATGAAAATCGAAGATTTTGATTCCAGAGATGAATTGAGACGTTTTTTGTATCACATCTTTAGAACAGTAAGGATCGAGAAAAATAGAGGAAAGATTATCAATTTTGATGCAGTATCCTTAGCGGAGATGAATCAGATAATCCGCTTAACCGAAGGTTCATTAGGTGGCAAAGGCAGAGGTCTTGCCTTCTTAAATGCACTTCTCTGCACGATGGACTACGAGAAAAAATTTGAAAACACTGCCATCTCTTTGCCTTCTACTGCTATCATTGGCACCAATGAGTTCGATCAATTCTTAGAGCGGAATTCCATTATGGATTTAGTTCAGAATATGAGCGATGAAGAGATAGATGAGCTGTTCATTCAAGCAAAGCTTTCCGATACGCTAATTAAGCGGTTAAAGATATATCTAGAGCATGTAAAATACCCTATTGCAGTGCGTTCCTCAAGTTTATTGGAAGATTCTCAAGCTCAACCCTTGGCAGGAGTTTATCGTACTTATATGTTGCCTAATAATCATGAACTGGCAAGTGAGCGTTTACGACAGTTGATGAATGCCATTAAACTGGTTTATGCCTCGGTGTTTTTGAGCGATGCGCGCAACTTTTTAGATTCGCTTAACTTCAAAGCTGAAGAAGAAAAAATGGCAGTTATCATCCAAGAAACCGTAGGATCTTTGAAAGGAGAGCATTATTACTATCCACATATATCGGGAGTAGCGCAATCTTACAACTTCTACCCCACTTCACATATGCAACACACCGATGGCATTGCCAATATCGCTCTAGGATTGGGAAAGTCTGTTGTTGAAGGTAAGCTAAACTATCGCTTTTGCCCTAAGTATCCGCAATTGGATATGTTGCCTCAAGAGGAAATGGTGCGCAATTCGCAAAAAGAATTCTTTGCTTTGGATCTTGCCAATAACGATTTTGACTTAACCAAAGGTGAGGAGATAACGCTGGCAAAATTAAGTTTGAAGGATGCCGAAAAGCATGAAACAATCAAGTATTTAGCGTCTGTTTGGGATTACGAGAATTACCGCTTAACCGACAATCTGCAAGAACGAGGACTTAAAGTATTAACTTTCTCTAGCATTCTTAAGTATGGCTATTTCCCCTTGGCAAAAATCGTGGAAGAGCTTCTTGAAATTGGCGAAATCGCTTTGGGAATCCCCGTTGAGATAGAATTTGCTGTCAATCTGGACCAAAAAAACTCCATAGCTGGTAAACCCACATTCTATATCCTGCAAATCCGCCCTTTATCCGTTAGTACAGATGCTTATCATATAGAAGCAGATAAACTAGATAAACAAGAGCTTTTGATGTATACCGAACACGGAATGGGTAATGGTTCAATTGAGGATCTGTACGATATCATTTATTTAGATCCAGATTGTTTCGATAAAACTAAAACTCATAAAATGCAGGAAGAGATTGAGAAATTCAACGCCGCAATGGCAAAACAAGGTAAACGATATATCTTGATAGGTCCGGGAAGATGGGGATCGCGTGATAAATTCTTGGGTATACCGGTGCGCTGGCCACAGATAAATCGTGCTAAGGTAATACTGGAAACAGGTTTACGAGATTTTATAGTGGAATCCAGCCAAGGCACTCATTTCTTTCACAATTTGGTGGCGATGAATGTGGGATATTTTACCATCCCTTTTGTTTCGAAAACAGATTTTATAGATATCAACTGGCTAAAAGCGCAGCCTTGTAACGAACGAGGCGATTACTTTGTGCATCTTCAATTCGACCATCCTCTTATTGTGAGGATGGATGGCAAAACAGGACTTGCCGTAATTCATAAATGAGGCAATAATGTGTATATGATACGATGAGGCAAACACTTGGCTATTAGCGCAAATTTTTGGGCTTTAGAGAATGAACTGTTGGAATCGCTTATGCCCATTCGCGTTCATAGTGTTTTACTTATCTCATCTCTTTATGATTCATTTGTGTTTGAGATCGATGGCTTTTTGGCAGAACAGGTAGCCGAAGATTTTTACCTGCTTAATCTTTCAACATTTCCCAACATCTTTCATGCCTCATCACTGCATAGTGCTCTCAAACTATTGGAATTAGAACAAATTGATCTGGTAATTATTCATCTGGCTTCTCAGCGTGCCATCGCATTAGATTTACTCAATCGAATAAAAACATACGATAACTCATTGCCGGTTTATTTACTGCTGGGTGTGCCCCAAGATCTCATGTTCATCGAAAATCACCTTCCAGAACTGGATGAAGTAGAGGATTTTTTCTATTGGAATGGAGATTCAAAGCTCTTCTTGGCTATCATCAAGCAATATGAAGAGAAAAAGAATATAGATCACGATTCGCAAATCTATAATGTGCCCATCATCTTGGTGGTTGAAACTTTCATCCCTTACTACTCACAGTTTTTGCCCCTGCTTTACGAACAAGTTATGCTGTTAAACTATTCGGTAATTCGTTCGGAGCATCAAGAGATAAATAAAAGCCTTTATCAAAATGCTCGACCACGCATACTACTGGTTCACGACTATGCTGAGGCAAAGGCAATCTACAACGCACATCCATTATCTGTAATTGGTATAATTAGTAACGTAAATTATAACTATCGTGGACGAAGTCATCGTGATGGTGGCATTGAACTTTTACAAAGTATTCGCAAAGACAATAATAACCTTCCCTTTCTGTTACAATCCTTCAATCCTCTATATAAAGATATTGTTAGCAGCAATGAAGGAGATTTCCTCTACAAAGATATTCCGGGACTATCGGGGCAATTGCTGCAATGGCTCAAAACTGAGGTTCAATTGAGCAAGTTTACTTTTAGACTTCCAGATCGCACCGAGATAGCTGAAGCATACAGCATCATCGGTTTTCATCACGCCATCAAAAAAGTACCGGATTCTTCACTGATTTATCATTGGCAAAACAATCACTTCCGCCATTGGTTATCGTCTCATGTGGAAATTTCACTCTGTAAAATGCTAGCAGATTTGCCCAAAGATCTTACGGCATCTCAAATACGCTCCATACTGTGTGACTCCTTGGAATCTTTAATCGCTTACAGACGCCGGGAGAAGATACAGGAATTCACTTTAGAGGCAGATTTTGAGCTTCCTCTTATTTATAAAATAGGTGAAGACTCAATAGGCGGAAAAGGTAGAGGCTTGGCGTTCTTGAACGTGATGCTTAATCGCTTTAGTGATATCAGCAATAAATACCCGGAAGTGCAGATAACTGTTCCTGTGGCAGCAGTTTTGGCAACCAGCGTTTTCGACGAGTTTATCTATAAAAATCCCACATTGATAGATTTTGATAGGTTTGAAGAGATGACAGATGCCGATATAGATATCCAATTTGTACAAGCCGATTTGCCTAAAGATGCCTTAGAGCAAATGAAACAAATCGTTGATAAATGCCAATTCCCTTTGGCTGTGCGCTCTTCCAGTGTTTTAGAAGATCACATTACAAATCCCTTTGCCGGAGTGTTTCGCACCTTTATTTTGCCAAATGCTCATCCAAATTTGGATATACGTCTTAAGCAACTGATTCATGCCATTAAATTGGTCTATTCATCAATGTTTCTCAAAAGCGCTCGTGTTTACCGAGAGTCGTTAAATATCCCCGCTCGAGAAGAAAAAATGGCTGTTATTATTCAAAAGGTAGCAGGATCTTATCATAATAATATGTTCTTTCCCTTGATTTCTGGGGTTGCTCAAAGCTATAATTACTATCCTGGCATCGGAATGAAACACGAACAAGGTATTGTAACTCTTTCCACCGGTTTAGGAAAGAATGCGGTTGAGCGCGGGCGAACCTTTGCCTTCTGTCCCCGATTTCCCAATAAAGATATGTTCCCCCCAGTTGATATAGTGAAAAATGCTCAACGGTATTTCTTTGCATTAAGCACTCAAAAACAGGATTTTGACCTAAGCAATGATGAGGCGGCTGCACTTGAAAGAGTTAAAATAAATTCGGACATATTAAATAACGAACTTCAACTTCTTACTTCGGTATGGGATCATAATAACAACGAATTTCTAAGTGGCACTTATACCAAGGGGCCTCGCATAATTACCTACCGCAATATCCTACATTATAAAGCATATCCTCTGGCAAGTATTCTGCAAGACTTTCTGGAATTGGGTAAAAATGTGCTCGGCTGTGAAGCCGAAATTGAGTTTGCTTTCGATGTTGATAGCATTAGCAAAAAAGCTGTATTCAGCCTGTTGCAAATTCGTCCCATTTCTGTAAATAAAATGCTTTATAGTGAACCCCTGGAAGGATATCTGAATAAAAGTGATGAGCTAATCCTTTATTCTTCATATGCTTTGGGTAGCGATATTCGAGAAAAGATCAATACGATTGTGTTTTTAAGTACAGAACGCTTCAACATTGTACAAACTGAAAGAATGGCTCTGGAAATAGAGCAGATAAACTCTACTTTAAAAGCCCAAGGAACAAAATATATCTTAGTTGCTCCGGGAAGATGGGGATCTTCTGATCGTTTTTTAGGTATCCCCGTAGTATGGAGCCAAATCACTCAAGCAGCCGCAATAGTTGAGATTGTATTACCCAATATGAGTATCGAAGCAAGTCATGGAAGCCACTTTTTCCACAATCTATTCAGCATGGGTGTAGCATATCTTACGGTACAAGAAAACAAGGATTATATCGATTGGACATATCTTGAGAACTATGCGCAACAAACTGATAATCAGTTCTTTAAAGTATGCAAGATTCCTCAAACTATCAAGATTTTATTCGATGGGAAAAATGCCGTGATTAAGAAGAAATAAAAAACTAAATAAAGAAATTTTGCTACAGTAGAAAGAAACCCTACTAAACCAACAAAACGTCACAGGAGGTATGTGATTATAACTAAGCACGAATTCCTACACTTGGTTAGCGCTAAAAATGGCGACCAACCAGAGTTTATTCAAGCAGTCACCGAAGTTGTTGATTCAATTTGGGATGTCTACGACAGCAATCCTCAATATCGAAAAGCCAAGATTCTGGATAGAATCGTGGAACCCGAGCGTATCATCATTTTTTGAGTGCCATGGCATACTGATAGCGGTGAAGTTATAGTAAACAGAGGTTTTAGAGTGGAGTTCAACAGCGCCATAGGCCCTTATAAGGGTGGGTTAAGATTCCATCCCAGTGTAAATTTGGGCATCCTCAAATTCCTCGGTTTCGAACAGATTTTTAAGAACAGTCTAACAACCTTGCCCATGGGAGGTGGAAAAGGTGGCTCAGATTTTAACCCGCGGGGAAGGTCAGATGAAGAAGTCCAACGTTTTTGCCATAGCTTTATGCTTGAACTTTTTCGCCATATCGGACCCGATACAGATATTCCGGCCGGAGATATCGGAGTAGGAAAAAGGGAAATTGGATTTCTTTACGGAATGTACAAAAAGATTCGTAATGAAGTAACTGGCGTACTCACGGGAAAAGGGCTTGATTGGGGAGGAAGCCTTATTAGACCAGAAGCAACAGGATATGGTACCGTCTACTTTGCTGAGGAGATGTTAAAAACCAAAGGTCAAAATTTTGCGGGCAAGAAAGTCTTGATCTCTGGGAGTGGTAATGTGTCGCAATATGCAATACAAAAAGTAAATGAACTGGGTGGTATTGTAATCACTGCATCCGATTCTGATGGCTTTATTCATGATCCTGAAGGAATTAAGGGAGAAAAATGGGATTACTTGATGGAGCTAAAGAACATCCGTAGAGGCAGGATTAGTGAATATGCCGAAGAATTTGGCGTTAAATACTATCCTGGAGAACGCCCATGGTCTATACCCGGTGATGTAGCCCTCCCATGCGCCACTCAGAATGAGATAAATGGTGAAGAAGCACGCACTCTCCTCAAAAATGGCTGTATCTGCATTTCCGAAGGAGCCAATATGCCTACAACCCTGGAAGGAGTGGAAGTTTTCCTTAATGCTAAAGTTCTTTACGGTCCCGGTAAAGCCGCTAATGCAGGAGGAGTTGCAACTTCTGGTTTGGAAATGACCCAGAACTCTATGCGCTTGAATTGGAACCGAAAGGAAGTAGATAGCAAGCTTCATGACATCATGGTAAATATCCATGAACATTGTGTGGAGTATGGGAAAAACGGAAATTTCGTAAACTACATGAAAGGAGCGAACATTGCCGGCTTCATTAAGGTGGCAAATGCAATGATGGATCAAGGACTCATATAAATTAAGCATTGACAGTTTCAAACCCCTTGGATTACCATGGGGTTTGAAACTTCTTTGCTCTTTCCGGGAGGATATATGGATTATGAAAATTATACCATGAGTGCAGCAGAAACCATTTTTGCCCTGCGTGAACGCTTAAAAGAGCTAACTTGTCTATACAATATTTCCGACATCTCCAACCGCCATGAGCTCTCTTTTGAAGAGTTTATCGCAGAAGTGTTGAAAATAATCCCCCGCTCCATGCAATACCCTTCAGCTACAGGATGTCGTATTGTTATCGATAACCTGAAGTATGAAACTGATAACTTAGAACCCAGTTCAGAAACTATTAGTGTGCCGATTGTAGTTAATTCAAAACAACGCGGTTTTGTGCAAGTTTGTTATTTAGAAAGTGCAAACGTACAGTTTCTTCAGGAAGAAGTGAAGTTGCTTAAGGGAATTGCCCAGCAATTATCTGTGGTTATTGAACGCCGGGAGGTAGATGAAAACGATATCCAAATGCGAGAACATTTACGATATGCAGATCGTTTAGCCACCATTGGACAGCTTACTGCTGTAATTGCCCACGAAATTGAGGATCCCATTACTTCTATTCTTGATACAACCAACAAACTATATTCAAACATGCATTGTACTGAAGATACAAAACAAGATATGCATCATATCATATCTTTAGCTAAACATGCTAAAGAGATTCTTAGAAAACTACTCTTATTCTCTGAACAAGTACCTCCCCGTGAATCTCAAACTAATATCAATAAACTCATTAAAGAAGGCTTTTATCTATTAGAAAATGGATGTAAAAAACAAAATATCAATGTTATCTACAATTTACAGGAAGATGTTCCCATAATAGTTGCCGACTCTACTCAAATACACCAAGCTATTGTGAACCTTATTGTGAATGCTATGCAGGCAATGCCAAAGGGAGGAACCCTTACTATTAGTACCAGTTTTAAGGAGAATTCCATTATTATTGAGGTCACAGATACTGGTTGCGGGATGGATGAAGATACTCAGAACAAAATTTTCATGCCGTTCTTTACCACTAAAGATAAGCAACTGGGAACAGGATTAGGATTACCCGTAGTCCACGGTATCATTTCTGCACACCGTGGCACTATTTCGGTACAAAGCACACTGAATATTGGAACTAGTTTTAGGATTATGCTGCCTATAAATTGATTTACAATTTTAGTTCCTTCTTTGGTGTTAGCCATACATCTACGTCAAGTTTTTCATCAGTTAAAGAGGTAATAGATGAATTTACCTAACTAAGACCGTTGAATAATCGGGTATGGGTCGAAGCTTCATAATGCAAGGGTGCTGGGTGGGCATAGTTGTGATCAAAATAACCACTAATCCGGTACTTCGTACATACAAATCTGCTATATGTGGATGTGTGGCGGTCTCATGTATCTGCTCAACGACAGCTAAAATTCCCCATGCGCATTGCAAAATCCGCTCCCCCCCCTTCTCGCCCATTGCTATAACGGAGGATTAAACATGGTTCAAGCTGGGATCATCCCGTAGATAAGGGATCATGTCCCCCTTAAGTATGCCTAATTGTGAGATAAAGATTCATGTGAAGAAGGTGTGTAAGACATTTGAATAATTGGGGCATGGAGTACCGTACTACAAAAGTGTCGGGTGAGTAGAGTTGCGCTCAATAAAAGCCTATCAAACCGATACTTAGTGCATAGAAATCTGCTATATATAGATGTGCACCGGTCTCCTAACTACATTATTTCATTGTAGACACAAGAAAGGCGTTAGCGATGGCGGCGACCTACTCTCCCACACAGTTGCCCATGCAGTACCATCGGCGCAGACGAGCTTAACTGCTGTGTTCGGAATGGGAACAGGTGTTGCCTCGCTGCTATAACCA
>JAJBBD010000070.1 GCA_020532355.1 Candidatus Cloacimonadota bacterium
CTTTCACTCTATATAGTATAAGGAGTTTATCGTTTATACGCAAGAATAAATATGATTAGTTTAGAATTTTGATGCAAAGTATTATCTTCTCGGATATCGTGACTTTTTAAACAAAGAAGCGGAGCAGTATAAAAAAAGTCATCTACCAAATGAGACCGTTGCACATCCATATATAGCAGTTTTTTTATGCACGAGATATCAGTAATATGTGCTTTCTCTGATGGTTCCTATGTCTCCGCCCACTACCCTTGTAGTTTAGGGCTTGACCTGATGCCCAGATTAATCAACGGTCTTCATATTCATGCGAAACTAGCTGCTTAAAATGGCTATATATACTAAATGCTTGTGTCAATCAAATCGTCCCTCCATAAAAAAAGCCGCTATAAAAAAGCGGCTTTTCTTTCTCAAAGTCCATTTAGATCAATTAAACTGCACCTGGGGAGCACGTTGGGCTTCTGCGTCTGCACTAAAGAACTGGAACGCCTTAGCGCCGATTGTGCTTGCAATAATATTGTTTGGGAACACTACTATCATCTGATTGTATAGTTTAGCGGCATCATTATATCTCATTCTTTCGGTACGAATGCGGTTTTCGATACCTTCAAGTTGAGCTTGTAATTGCAAGAAGTTTTGGTTTGCTTTGATATCTGGGTATCTTTCGACAACAACCATAAGTCTGCTTAGGGCATTGGAAAGCCCTGCTTGGTTAGATTGGAATTGCTGAAAAGCGTTAGGATCGGTTAAAGACTCTGGAGGCAGATTAACTTGACCGCCCATTTGAGCCCTAGCTTCGGTAACCTGAGTAAGTGTTTCTCGTTCAAAATCTGCTGCTCCCTGCACAGTAGCGACTAGATTTGGTACTAAATCATATCTAGATTGGTACACATTTTCCACTTGAGCCCAAGCTGTTTCTACGCTAACTTTCTCTTTCTGAATTTTATTGTATCTGCCTATAAACCAGCTTGCAGCAAAAACAACTATCAGAATGATTATTAGCAGAACTATTAGTCCTTTTTTCATGTTTGTATTTCTCCCTTCTTGGTATTTCGATTCAATTTGTAATATATCCCAAAACTGTCCAGAACAAAATTAAATTACTGTCTATAGATTACTTTTTGAGCTTTAATTATGTACTTCTTGCTTGAATCTGATACCTCACTTGTTTCCTCTTGAATACCTATTTGAGAACGCCTAGCAGCACTAGCGTCTATAAATAGATCTCCTTCTTGGATGCTTAACCTAAGATTTTTTGTGCATAGTGTATCGGCAACGATTTGTATCTCAGAATTCATTTCCGTAAAGAATCCCGCAACATTCTGGTATAGAATAATCGAATTTGTTTCTTCGCTAAGTTCCATTAGCGCTTTTGAACCAGGAAAGCCAAAGCCTTGCACCTTGTTCGCCACATATAGGGAATCGCTAAAAAACAATGATACATGAGCTTTCTGAATATCGATAACTAACTCTTTGTTACCAACCTCAAGATTAGATATCTGCTGATTTTTACTATAGGGTGTCGCCAATAAAACACCTGCAACAATGGCTATACCACTTAAAAGAAACAAAGCTTTATGCCATATTTTTAACCTCAATCTTACATTTCTTTTACTAATAAAAGGTTTTTGATCTAAACTCAAAGCTAGCCATAACGTGTAGGTACACAAATATACAATTACTCCCGAATACAACACATCACTTAAAAAGTGACCTCCCTGCATAATCCTTACCCAACCGATCAGAGAGCCATAAAGCAAAGCAAACAAGAAAAGCATATATTGATAGAGCTTTCTTTTTAAGCCCAATACCAGTGCTGGAGCAAAGAAATAAAAACCCATTGTTGCGTGACCACAAGGAAAAGATTTACCGGTTGAACTTGTATCAATTTGCAATGGGGCTTCATATTGATATTTTCCTCCATAGATTTGCAGTTCTCGTGGCCGTGGGCGTCCCCAATTGTCTTTTAGTATACTGTTGACCACAATTCCAGGACCAAGAATCATCGCTAATACTAGAAATATATATAATTTACGATTGCGCTGATATCGGGATCGTTGCCGAAATGAATGTGCAAACAAACATAATGCGCCAATCGATACCATCAAGGCCGGAACATTCCCAAACTTATAGATTAGCTGTACCCATAGAACATCGTTCATATACCAGCCCAACTGATAATAGTAGTTTTGGAGCTTGATATCACATGGGTACTTATCGAACAGCCATGCACTCAAAGCCATGATTAGTATTGGGATTCCCAAATTCATTACATACGCAGAAAGACGCCCCTTATGGAGCGTCTTTCTATCGGATATTAGGGTCATATTTTAAACGGTAGTTTTGGGTTCATCTTCAATTGTATCAACATCAGTCTCAACTACTGCTTCGGTAATTGCTTCAGTATTATCGACTATTTCTTGATTTTCTTCAACTATTTCTTGCTCCGGTAAAGCTTCCTCTGCTGGGACTTCTTCTTTTACAGTCCCTTCTACTGGTACTTCTTCATTGGCAACTTCATCAGTAGCAATATCCTCAATCTTATCCGTTTCATTCGCAGTGCTTTCTTCAATCTTTTGCTCTGCCTGAACCTCAGCCTCCGTATTAGTATCCTGCTGAATATCAGATATTTCGGCGGGTCGCTCAGTTGCTTCACTGGCAATAGGTTCATTATTTTCAACAACGATATTATCTTCTTGGATTGCGGCGGCTTCTGCGGCTTGCTTCTCTTTTTGGAGTCTCTCGGCTTTTTTCTTCTGCATTCTGGCCAGTCTATCGCGCATATACTGCTCATGGATAGCGATGTATTCTTCCTGTAGTTTTGGGTCGCGAGAGAAGAAGAAGGCTTTTACTGAAAGAATCAAACGGCGATTTTCCATATCAAGTTCAATTACTTTTAAGGGCAATTCTTCGCCAACATGGAAAGCGTCTTCACTATGTTCAAGTTTGAGGAGAGCAAGATGTGATATTGGGATAAATCCTTCCACAACATCTTCATTTAATGGAATATCTACCAATACGCCTTTGGGAATCAGTTTCGAAATTTTTCCAATTACTTCAGTATTAACAGGCAAGTTCTGATTAAGGTTTTCCCATGGGTCTGGAGCTAATTGTTTAACTCCCAGCGCTATACGGTGCTGAGCCTTGTCGATGGAAAGAATTATACTTTCTATCTCTTGTCCCTTGCGAAATACTTCACGAGGGTGATAGATCCGTTTCGTCCAGCTAATATCAGAAATATGCACTAAGCCATCGATGCCTTCTTCTATTTCCACAAATGCACCGAAAGCTGTAAGGCTCTTAACTTTGCGTTTCAGAACCGTACCGATGGGATAGCGATCTTCGATAGTTAACCAAGGATTTGGGTCCATTTGCTTCATCCCCAAAGAAATCCTTTTATTCTCTTTATCCAATTCCAATACTATCGCATTGATGGTGTCACCGTTTTTTAGGATTTTGCGAGCATCGGTAATCTTTTTGGTCCAACTCATTTCACTGATGTGAACCAAACCTTCTACTCCAGGTTCAAGTTCTACGAAAGCCCCAAAGCTTTTTACGTTTACTACTTTCCCAGTTATCCTTGTACCTTCTGGATATTTAATTTCGATATTTTCCCAAGGATGGGGTACTAATTGTTTTAGGCCAAGAGAAATTTTATTTGTTTCCAGATCAAAATTGATCACCTTCACTTTTACTTTGTCTCCAATGGAAAGCATTTCGGAGGGATGATTTAACTTACCCCAACTCATATCGGTAAGATGCAAGAGACCGTCTATTCCGCCTAGGTCGATAAACGCCCCATATTGCGTAATGTTTTTTACTTCACCTTCCAATTCACTGTCAACTTCAATCTTGCTGAGTAATTCTTCACGCTTTTTGGCTGCTTCTTCTTCCATCACTGCCCGCCTGGAAAGAATAATATTGCTATGTTCTTCATCCAGATTCACTACTTTGAATTGCATTTCTTTGCCAATGAACTGATCAAGATTGGGAATTGGCTTCATGGACATCTGGCTACCGGGAAGGAATCCTTCAATTCCAAACACTTCAACAATCATTCCGCCTTTAACTCTACGACGAATGATGCCGGTAAGTGGACTGCCTTCTTCGAAGGCTTTTTTGATGCGTTCAATGTTTTCTTGGTAATCGGCCTTCTTTTTGGAAAGCTGCAAGCGACCATCACCACTCTCTATCTTGTTTATAAACACTCTAATCGTGCTATATTTTTCTGGTGGTCCGCTATAAGCAAATTCAGTGATTGGGATAACACCTTCGCTTTTAAAGCCAATATCCACTCGCACTTCTTTATCGGAAATATCAACTATTGTGCCTTCGATGATCTCGCCAACCTTAAAATTGGAGAACGATTCTTCATACATGCTAAGCATATTCTCATGTTCCAATTCTTCTGGGCTAAGCTCTTCTTTGGGCTCTTCAATGGTTTCTTCTTCCGGTACTACTTCAGATTGAGAAGCCTCTTCCCGTACTTCTTCAGATTGAGAAGCTTCTTCCCGTACTTCTTCGGATTGAGAAGCTTCTTCTTGAATCATCTCTGCCACAGGCTCTTCAGGTTCATCAATTTCTGTTTCAGGTGTTGTTTCTTCAATTTTCGGCTCTTCTTTATTTTCGAGCTCTGTTTCTACTTCCGTTGATTTCGACGCTGTGTCTTCACCTTCGATTTTGATCTCGGGATCGACTGGGTTTTGATCATGATTTAACATGATTCCTCCTTAAACAAGGGGATATTCTGAATACTCGTTGCCAAGTCTTCCTCCCCATTTATTTTTAAAATTCTATTATATACAGATACAATACGGTTTTCGGGAGTGCTGGCACCCGCAGCAATACCTATTCTTTCTTTGTCTGCCAGCATTGTTGGATCCAGTTCATCTTCAGTTTCGATGTGAATGCAAGCAGTGTATTCTGCACAAACATTTGCCAACATCTTAGTATTTGAGCTTTGTTTTCCACCAATTACTATCATAAGATCGCTGTTCTTTGCCAATTCGGCACTAGAATTTTGTCTCTGACTGGTTGCAAGGCAGATGGTGTTAAATATTTTAAGCTCCATCAATTTGGGAATCAGCCGTACTACCAAATCGTTAAGATATTCTATCTTTTGTGTTGTTTGTGAGATTACGCATAATCTCTTACCCAGAGCTTTTGGTAAAGGCGCTTGAGGAGCTACAACCATTGTATCATTATTGCCAAAACTTCGCATTCCAATGATCTCAGGATGGTTTTCATCTCCTAAAATACATACGGGATACCCTTCAGAATTTGCTTGCCGGATAAGATCATGCGTTTTAGTTACATAAGGGCACGTGGCATCCACAATACGGTTACCTTGTTCAGATAGAATCTCGTATTCCTGTTTTGTTATGCCGTGAGAGCGTATGATTACTACGCTATTGTGCAATTCTGAGGCAGATTTTGCTACCTTGATGCCTTTCCCTTCCAATTCTTTTACAAACTGTGGATTGTGGATAAGCTCTCCCAATGTAAAGACATTCTCTCCTCTTTCAACTGCTTCAAGAGCTAACTGAATAGCGCGACGTACACCAAAACAAAAACCAGAAAAATCAGCCAATCTTACTATCATAGCCCTTCCATTTGTTTTTGGTAATACGAATAAAGCACTCCCACTTGTTCTTCAATACTAAGTGAGCCATTATCAATAGAGATTGCATCCGATGCTGGAATTAATGGAGCCAAGGCACGTGAACTATCTGCTAAGTCTCGATCTTGCAGTTCTTCTAATACAATTTCAAAATTTGGGTTTAGGCCTTTTGCCTTTAGTTCTAAATATCGTCTTTGCGCTCTTATCTCAATGGGTGCCACCATGAAAAACTTCAATTCAGCATGTGGAAAGACTATTGTTCCAATATCTCTACCATCCAAAATTACCCCGCCTTTTTCTCCAATAGTGCGCTGTAATTCAACCATTTTTTCTCGCACAACACGCTTTGCCGATATCGCTGAAGCTCTGCGGGAAATATCTGGCTCGCGGATTTCTTGAGATACATCCTCACCATCAAGGATGATAATGTTTCCGCTGTTACTCTGCTGTATTTCTACTTTGATGGAGTTCATGAGCTTTATAAGTTCATTATCATTTTTTATATCGACATTTTGGCGTAATGCCGCCAAAGCACAAGCTCGGTACATGGCACCTGTATCGATATACAGATAGCCAAGCTTCTTTGCTAAAAGCTTAGCTGCAGTACTTTTACCGGAAGCTGCTGGACCATCGATAGCAATGATAATCTTTCTCATATTCAAACTAATCTCCAAGTTACACAATTTTTTTAGCTTGAGTACGAGTCAATACATTTTTTATCGATACACTTATTTTGTTGCATATAATCTATTTACTTGCCCAATCTTTTTTAAATATTCCACCTTCAAAAGCAGAGAACAGAACAGGTATTACAATCAGAGTAATTAGCGTTGAGCTAAGTAAACCTCCTACTACTGCACGCGCTAATGGAGCTTGCGTTTCACTGCCTTCACCAAGCCCAATAGCCATAGGCAGCAAGCCCAATATCGTAGAAAGAGCTGTCATCAAAATTGGTCTCAACCTTCTTCTCCCCGCTTCTTCTATTGCTTCTCGCAATTTCATCCCCTCGCGATCTCGCAATTGATTGGTGGTATTTACTAATAATATGGCATTATTTACAAC
>JAJBBD010000071.1 GCA_020532355.1 Candidatus Cloacimonadota bacterium
TCATCGCGAACTTAGTGAAGCGACCTCCATCGTCATCGCGAACACCAGCGAAGCGACCTGCCGTCATCGCGAGGAGCAAAGCGATGAAGCGACGAAGCGACAATTAATCCTTTTTCACTACATTTGCCCTGCGACTAACAAAGCAGAACATGATCCGAATTTTCCGAACCATAACGATGGCTATCCTTGCAGTGGTGCTTCATGCTCATGCAACAGCTCAGTACAGCGTATCTTCCCCCGATAACTCACTGCGCGTTGAAGTAACGGTCAACAACACACCCTCATACAGTGTATTCCTTAACAAACGCATGATTGTTGCGCCTTCTGAAATCGCTCTTATTCTCGATGGCGAAAAAACCAGCGATAAATATGAGGTGGTCATCGCCAAAAACAAACATATTTCTGAAGAATACAACCCTATTGTGCCATTTAAAAGCAGCACAGTGAGAGAAGATGCCAACAGCCTTATCATCGCTTTTACCAATAGTCTCAGCCTCGAGTTTCGGGCATACAACAATGGTGTAGCCTGGCGGTGGATCTCAGATATTCCAAAAGAAATAAAAGTTGAGAATGAAATCACCACATTTGAGTTCCCTTCTGCCGGAAAGGTATGGTTCCCTGAAGAATCATCCCTCATTTCACACTATGAACGCCGCTATGTGGAGACACTCATCGACAGTATCTCCCCTGATCGTTTTTGCTCGCTCCCTGTATTGACTTCCTTACGCAACGGGACTAAAATTGCTATCACTGAGGCCGACCTTTACAACTACCCATGCCTCTTTTTAGAAGGCAACAGCAGTGGAAACGGCTTCAGTGAAAAATTTCCATCCTTTGTACTCAAAGCAAAAAATAAAAAAGACAGCGACCGCAATGAAGAGATTGCCAGGGAAGCAGATTATATCGCCCGTACAACAGGGAAGAGATCCTTTCCCTGGCGTGTGATGATGATAGCAGAAACAGATGACGAGCTGATTACAAATGACCTTGTATATACACTTTCCCGCAAAGGGAAATCACAAAACTTCGAATGGGTAAAACCCGGCCGTGTGGCATGGGACTGGTGGAATGCATGGAATATCTACAATGTGGATTTCGAGGCAGGAATTAACACGCAAACCTATAAATACTATATCGATTTTGCTTCGCAATACGGCCTTGAATACATCATCCTCGATGAAGGCTGGTCTAACACCACTGACCTATACAAGGTAATCCCTGAGATTGATCTGGAAGAGATCATCCGTTATGGAAAAGAAAAAAACGTAGGTGTAATTCTTTGGGTGCTTTGGAAACCGCTTTTTAAGCAATTGGAAATCCTCGACGAATTTCAGAAAATGGGCATTAAAGGTATAAAGGTAGACTTTATGCAACGCGCCGACCAATGGATGGTGGAATATTATGAGCTGATCGCAAACGAAGCAGCGAAACGGCAATTGCTGGTAGACTTTCATGGGGCTTTTAAGCCTTCAGGACTGCGCGCAAAATATCCTAATGTGCTAAGCTATGAAGGTGTCAAAGGGCTGGAAAATGCCAAGTGGTCGTTTGATATTACACCACACCACGATGCTACACTCCCGTTTACGCGTCAGCTTGCCGGACCTATGGACTACACCCCCGGAGCCATGCGCAACGGCGGATTAAAAAACTTCTTTATCAGCTGGACCCGTCCCATCAGTCAGGGAACCAGGGCACACCAGGTAGCACTCTATGTGATCTTTGAAAGCGGACTACAGATGTTCTGTGATAACCCCACCAATTACCTCAGGAATCCTGAAACGACAGATTTTATGTCCCAAATCCCTGTAACCTGGGATACCACCATCGTAAAGGAAGCAGTAGTGGGTGAATACCTCTTAGTGGCACGAAAAAAAGAGCAAAACTGGTATCTGGGCGCTATTACCGATGAAGAAGCGCGCGAATTTTCTCTTGGCACAGGTTTTCTTCCAGGAGGAAACTTTGAGATCACTATCTTCGCTGACGGCTACAATGCACATCGTACTGCCGAGGATTTCAGAATCTTAAAAAAGCAAATCGCTAACGGCGATACTGTAAATATTAATATGGTAGCTGGAGGTGGCTGGGCAGCAATTATTAAACCTGTTAGCTGGTGAAGCATTATTTCCCAGAATTCTGCACCGGGATACCCTAAAAATTTCCCAAAAAATTTTCATCAAACAATAGAGAAGATTTCGCTCAACATTAAAAGCAACGGTTTCGAAACCTGCTTTTCTTAAAAAGTTTTTTCAGCTCCGCAAAGAAGTCTTTCTGTCAAATCGCTGGAAATGCCTTGTTCCCTGTGACGACTATATGATTCAATCTCAAAAATATCAGAACTGTTGCCAATCGTTTTAACAACATGGTAACGGCTCTTGCTCTTATCAATATTTGCACACTGACGATGCCTCCTGAATTTTTATTCATACGGACAAACATGTACGTAAAAAAATGTTTTCGCCAGGACACCCCAATGGAAAGCCAAAAAATCACATACAATTATGTCTTTGAGAGTTAAAACAATACAAATAAATAAATTCAGGAGACCTGACTTTCAAAAGATATCCTTTCGGAGAGATAGACATCAAAATCGATCAAGGGCATAGTGAAACGGGTTCCTTACTTATTTTCGGACTATAAAGCAGTATAGCCATATGGCACCATTCAGATAAATTCAACAGGGAGAATCTATTGTCTGTTTTAAAATCTCAAATAATATCAACAGATCAACCAAAATGAAACCCAACCCGAAAAACCCAAGGGGAAAAGAAACATGAGTTTTCAAAGCTAGGGTCTGGTCGATGGCCAGTTTCCTGATAAACTTTCA
>JAJBBD010000072.1 GCA_020532355.1 Candidatus Cloacimonadota bacterium
CGATTGATAATGTTTTCTGGAAGTTTAAGCCTCATCAATAATGCCTGCGATATCTGCTTTAGCCCACCTTCTTCTATCACCGAAACCGGTATATGCTTATCTGAGATATATCTGTGCGGCAGATTATCTGCCTTGCTCGCCACAAAAATGATTTTGTCAAGAAAGCTTTCTAATTCAGAAGGAAGTTTGGGGCTATCTGTTTCATATAAGAAAAGGATGAGATCACAAGTCTGCATCAAGCTGTATGATCTCGCGATACCTTCACATTCGATAGAATCTGTAGAGCTGCGCAAGCCGGCTGTATCGTATAGCACAATAGGAAAACCAGCAAGAGAAAAAGATTCTTCCAAGTAGTCCCGCGTAGTGCCCGGATGAGGAGTCACAATGGCGCGATTCTGTTTTAAAAAAGCATTGAAAAGAGAGGATTTACCGGCATTCGGAGCTCCTGCCAGGCATACTTTTACACCTTCTCGCAATTTACGTGCATTGCGTCCTTCTTCCAGAAGCATATTGGTTTGGGATAGGATTTTTTCGATGCGTTGAGCCAGATCATCCAAATCGATTTGCGGCAAATCCTGATCGGCAAAATCAATTGCCAGTTCACAGCGTAGACGGGCATCGGATATTTCTGCAAGCAAGCCCTCTAAATGCCTACCGAGATATCCTTTCACTTGCATCAAAGCGGCTTCTTTTGCTTTGATGGTTCCGGCAGAGATGAGATCGTTTACAGCTTCGGCGCGGCTGAGATCCATCTTCCCATTAAGATATGCGCGCAAGGTAAACTCACCCGGATTTGCCAAGCGCATCTTGCTAAGGAGAGTACTTAAAATATGCTCGGCAATAAGAGGATTGCCATGACAGCTTATCTCCACAAGATCATCTCCGGTATAGCTATATGGAGAACGAAAAACCGAGATTAATACTTCATCAATAGGTTTTTGGGAACCATTCAGAAAAGTACCAAATGTTATTGTATGCGATGGTGCACTTAGCAACTTATCCGCTTGGCTAAAAAAACTGCTTACAATCTGAATAGTATCTTTCCCCGAAGCCCGGATTACAGAAATGGCGGCAGTTCCGGGTGCAGTACTAAGTGCACAAATTGCATCGTTCACAGGTGTTTTCTTACCTCATCCGCCAAAGCTTCAGGGTAAAAACCTATCGCTTTTTTCAATGCTGAAGTAGCTCCGTGAGGGATGAATCTATCGGGATAGCCAAAGTTGATTATATGGGCGTTGCTTTCTGCTAAAAGCTGACTGATATTAGCGCCGATACCTCCAATAATGGCATTATTCTCGAACGTAAAGATGTAGCTGCAGGCTTTACCGAGTGCTTTTAGTGTGGTTTTATCCAATGGTTTAACACTGCGTAGATTTACTATCACGGGAACAAGATTATGCTCTGCTAACAATGCTGCCGTTTCTAAAGCCGTAAAAAGAGCATCTCCCGCAGCAATAAAAGCAATAAGAGGTTCCGACGGTTTTTGTTCCAGATTGATAATTTCCGCTTTACCAAGAGTGAATTCTGGAAGCGCAATATCTCGGCAAATAGCCGTTCCGCGCGGATAGCGAATAGCTACTGGTCCATCCTCGTACGTGGCTGCCCAAACAAGCATTGCCTTCAACTCTTCGGCACAAGATGGAGCTAAAATGCTAAGATTGGGAACCCCGCTAAGAAAGGAAATGTCGAATGCCCCATGATGAGTGGCACCATCTTCGCCCACCAATCCAGCACGGTCTAAACACAAAACAACCGGCAACTTGGGTAGCGCTACATCGTGGATAATTTGGTCTAAGGCACGTTGAGCAAAGGTGGAATATATCGCCACAAAAGGTTTAATGCCTCGTGTAGCCATTCCTCCAGCAAGTGTGAGGGCGTGTTGTTCGGCTATTCCCACATCAAAAAAGCGCTTTGGAAATTTGGCTTCAAATCCCGAAAGTCCTGTCCCAGCACTCATAGCAGCGGTAATGGCAACAATGTTTGGCTTACTTTCGGCTAAAGCCATTAAGGTCTCGCCAAACACATCGCTATAGCTTTTTGCGCCTTTACAGGCAGTTTTGCCGCTTCGATTGTCAAAGGGACCAATACCGTGAAATGTGGAAGCATCTTCTTCTGCCGGCGAATAACCCTTACCTTTTTGCGTTACTACATGGATAAGAACCGGTCCTACCATAAAATTCTTTACGCGTTTGAAGATGGAGATAAGATGCGGAATGTCATGACCATCAATGGGGCCCACGTATTTAAAGCCGAGATCCTCGAAAATGATGTTTGGCACAAGGATATTCATCATAGATTCCTCCAGCTTTTGCGCTCCATAAATAAAACGGCGGCGAATACTGGAGGGAAGGCTACCGCTTAGATCCCAAATCTGTTTTTTTAGGGTGTTATAACTTTTGGAGGCATACATGCGCGCCATATACTTCTGTAAGCCACCCACGTTTTTGGAAATGGACATGGCGTTATCGTTCAAAACGACTATAAATCTATCTGGTTGAATGTGCCCGGCGTGGTTTAAGGCCTCAAAGCTAATGCCCCCGGTAAGAGCGCCATCCCCAATCACGGCAATACTATGAAAGCTTTCCTTGTTTAAATCTCGGGCGGCGGCAATACCAAGCGCAGCTGAGACAGAAGTGCTGCTGTGCCCGGTGCTAAAGGCATCATACGGGCTTTCGTCCCTATTTGTAAAACCACTGATACCATCCAACTGGCGCAAAGTATCAAAGCGTTCGTTACGCCCGGTAAGAATCTTCCAAGCGTAGCTTTGGTGACCTACATCCCAAACCACTTTGTCTGTAGGTGGATCGAAAACGCTTAAAAGGGCAAGAGTTAGTTCCACGGCTCCCAAACTAGGGGCGATATGCCCGCCATTTTTGGCAACAACACTGATAATACGCTCTCGCACTTCTGCAGCCAAGCGATTGAGTTCTTCATTATCCAAAGAGCGTATCTTTTGGGGATTATCTATTCTATCCAAAATCATGGCAAACTCCTATAGTTGAGACTTAGATTCCATATACTTGATGATGATAATTTCAATTATCACAAGCATCAATGCCAATATCAGAAGTGTCTTCCACAAATCCCTACCTAAGCGAGCCATAAACAACTGATTTTTATAGTTTTCACCAAGCAATTTGAAGCTTTTAGGAATGCTGCCAATAGTAGGATCACTATCTTGATATTGAAGATTTACAGCCACACGATAAGCTTTGGGGCTATCCGGATTTACTATATATACTCCGGGCTCGGTGGCGAGATATTGTGCTGAAGCAAGCTCAAGCCGTTCCATATTTGGTAAGATAAGCTCCTGTCCACGAATATTATCACCAATTTTGAGCTCAATTGAGGGAACATCAGCATTCATTAGAACAGAAAGCTGGCGATAAGCATATACCGCAAATGCCGGATCCGCAAAGAAGGGCGAATCGCCACCCACATCCCAAAGCCAGAGAGCAGAATTTGATGCTTCTAAGGCTAAGGCATTACCGGAAGCAGAAATAAGCGTGGACGCCCCCGGACTTGCTGCCCAATATGCGGTTATTTGGTTGAAACGCAGATTTTTATCTGCTATTAAAGCACTTGCCTGATGGAGCTCTGAAAGATGATCTATGCTAATGGTGTTGCGTTTGAACTCACTTAAGCTGGTTGAGAAACGCCGAGATAGCCATGTTTTGCTTTCTGTAGACATATTTGGAGCTGGACAGAATAAACTCCCAATACCTCGTGCATCCATTTCTTTAATGAACTCTGAAAGGCGAGGGCTCAAAGCAATGAACTCATAAAACACAAAAATCTGATAGCTACTAAGTAGCTGCATGTTTACGCTGGCAGGATCGATGTGATCGGGATTATTACCCCCTCCAAATACTTTTAAGATGCTATTGAGGTGAGAAGGTAACGCTTTATCGCCAATAACGGCAACACGGGGATGCTGGTAGTATTCAAAGGCAAAATAGGCACGATTGTCTACACTAAGGTATTCATCAATAACTTCGATATACCCAGATTGCCAACCTTGAGTGCGGAGCTCGAAACTGATTGTTTCTTTGGAGCTTGTGCGTGCAGGCACGCTTACGAAGCGCTCTCCAACTTTAATGTCGTTCACTACAGCTTGAATAAGGATATCACTGCGATCTAGAGAGCCATGATTGGTAATGCTAAATTCGATGGCTTGCTCTTTCCCCCGTTCAACAATCTTGGGTAATATGCGTGCATCCGAAAGAGATATATTCTGACGAGGATCCTTTTCACCAATGGGAATCAAAGCAACAGGATAATCGCTTTTGTAATCTATTTTTTCATTTATCAGATCACTAAGCAGATATATCTCCCGATTTGGCATTTGGGTCTCTGATAATCGTGATTCGGCAAAACTAAAAGTATCCTCCCAATCCATCGCCTGATAAGCTATGCTAATGCTTCTGAGCGTTTCTTCCGGAATCTCTTTAGCAAATATTTGAGAGTGCATTGCGTTCCACATAGCATCACGCGTAACAACAATTAGCCGATCATCATCTGTAGCATTATTGTTTATTGTGTTTATTGCTTTTTTAGCCAAATCAAGGCGACTGAGTCGATCCTCAACATAATCCATGCTGTATGAAGTATCCACAATAATGGCTAAGGCTGTTGGTGGATGTTTAACGGAATCCTTGCTTCCGGCTAAAGCCAGCATTGGACGGGCAATTGCAAGCGCCAGAAGCAAAATGATGAGCATCCTGATAACAAGTAACAGGATATTGGTGAGTTTGGTGCGGCTCTTTTCGTGCTGTTGACTCAACTTAATAAACCGTAAAGACGAAAAAATAATCCGCCGCGGTTTCTTCTTTGCTAAAAGCCAGATTAGTAGCGGCAGAACAGTTGCTGCAGCAAAAAATAGCAATCCGGCATTCAGGAAAGAAAGCTGAAACACAGGCTAAAATCCCATTCCCAAACTAAATAGAAACTCACTATCGGCAAGTTTCATGCCTTTTGTATTTAACGAGAAATCGAAACGGAACATCTGATAATAGTATCCTGAACCTATGGTGAAATTGATGTTGTCTGCCCCATAAAAATCCTTGCTATATGTGCCAATACGAATATCAAGCCCTTGTTCCACACTTTGGTTGTTACTAAGGCTGTTGGTATCCCAATTCATATTGTAGTTATACCCCAAGTGATATGTGGTTTCTGGTTTGCTTGAGATTTTACTTTGCACTCCAATACTTGTTTTTGAGGCATCTTTACCATATTGTACCCCGGCAGCTATACGGCGTTGTATTGTTGCGGCAGGGTAGTTTTCCCACCACAAGCGGGAGACTAGGTCGTATGCACTAAGCCCAAATACTGCATCTCCCGTTTCGTATGAAAATCCTAAATCTGTACTAAATCCTTTTACCTTGTCATCAATAAAATGCTCTCGAATCATCTGATTTCCCTCAAGATGTTCCGCTAAATATACTAACCGCCCACTAAGATATTTGAGATTTAGCCCGGCAGTTATGTTGGGCCAGCTATTATCTGTAATGCCAATACTCATCTGGATTTTATCGAGTTTGTAGTCGTAATAAAGGCTCTGATTTCTCTCAGCGTTGAACTCACTGATGTTGATAGATGCCATTGGTTGATAAGATATGGCAAACTGCTTGGCAACCAAAGTGAAGTATTTAAACTGCTTTTCATTGAGGAAATTGCTAACATTTACCGTCTCCCAAAAACCATGTTCTTCCTCATCTGCCAATCTGTAAGCCAAATACAGCATCGTACTTTGATTATTGGCAAGCAATGCGGGATTCCCGTATGAGGCAAAAGGATCTCCGGGATCGGTAACATTTATTCCTCCTAAGCCTAAGGCAATGGCAGACACGTTGTTTTCTATTGTGGCGTAGTCGTAACTACCAATGGGAAGAGGGCTTAACCCGTATAGCGATATTAAACCAATACTCATTAGCAGAACTAAGAAATATTTCATTTAAGAACTCCTTGCAATTTTAGGTGGGTGTAGTTTGCTAAATAGTAACCACCTACCCCTGTCAAAACGCCAAAAACTGCATCTATAAACCAATGATAATGACAATACACAGTAGCCAAACTTAAAAAGAAGGCAATTACAAGAAACACATACCCAAACCTGCGAGCATAACGCAATGCGGCGATAGTAAGCACAATTGCCACTCCCACATGAGAAGAAGGAAACGCTCCTCCAAGATGGTTACTGTGATTGTAGATAAACACCATGATATGGGTGAATACCCCTCCCCGATATGTGCGTGTAAGCTCCATCGCCTCAGGAATGTAGCGCCCACCGATAACCGGTATTATACTGTATACAAAATAACACAAATAAAATACAAAACTCAGGTTGAAGATCAGCTCCCAAAACCCCTTCGGATTCTTAAAATACAAATATAGAGGCAAGCCCACGATCATTGGATAGTAACAGAAATACGCAAAGTGAAATATTTCACTAATCCACAGTGAGTTGTAGCGCACCCCCCATTCTAAGGACGGTAAATAACCAAAAAGACTGAGATCTGCGTTCATAAAAAAGGGATCTAACCAGTCTGTAAAAATAACCCGATTAAAAGCATGCCCACTAGTAAAGAAATAACCGAAAAGAGCGATTGGATAGATACCTCGAATAAGGGAAAGGGCTTTTTTAAGACGAGGATGCTTTAGCTCTTCAATGCTGTTTTGCGCCCAAGCAAGAATAAAAATCCCTACTCCAATAGATAGCATAGCTGGAATGTGGAGATGTGGCTGATGCACGCGTTTAAGCCCAATCAGCATATAAAACAGAATCCAAGCAATATATGCCAGTGTAATTATATCTATAGCCGAAAGTAATGGTTTAGATTTGCTTGTCATATATTCTATAGGTTTTATATGGGATAGCATCCAGCATCTCCGCTACTCTGATCATCATAGTATTGTTCTCCAGAACCCATGAAAACTCACCCCTAAAAAACCCTTTAGGTAACCCATTTTTATATGAATAATAATAGAACAAAGTGTCGATCCCTCGCCCTTGATATTCTTTGATTAGCCCCATGGTTATTACTCTGGCACTGCCGATGTTCTTTTTGGCAAACAAAGCTTTGATAAGCGTAATTGGATTTACTTTTCCTTTCATCACTTGTAGCACTTCATTGTAGTTTGGCAAAGCCAAAGAGAAACCTGCCGGCTTACCATCTTTTTCGGCAATGAAGATTAGTTCTGGATCTGCCAAGGGCAGTAATTCTTCCACGATATGATCAAATTCTGCTTTCGTCATGGGCACGTTTCCCCAGTTGTATTCCCATGCTTTGGTGTATATTTCGAAGACAGTTTCAATATCCTTGCGCAGTTGTTTTTTATCTTTAGAAAGGCATCGAATTTGCACGCCAGCTCGTTTTTCTATAGCTGCTGCCAGGCGTTCCACCCGCTGAGGCATTTCTTTTCGCTCGCTTAAATAGGCATACAAATCCATTGTTTTTGTTAGCCCGCACTGTTCATATAGCTCTTGATAATAAGGTTTGGCATGGGGCATCATCACCATTGGTGGATCACTAAAGCCCTCGATTAGCAATCCTACTTCCTGATTCACCGAGAAGTTCATAGGACCTCGCATATCCTTGAAGCCCATTTGTCTGTTCCATTCTCCAGCTGCTTCAAATAGAAGTTTCGCTGCCCCTACATCGTTTGTACACTCAAAAAAACCAAAGAAACCAATATCCTCATTATGTTCTTTCTGATGCTGTGTATTGGTGTGAGCACTGATGCGTCCCACGGATTTGTTCCCTTCCATAAGTAAAAACAGTTGAACATCAGAATGTAGATAATAGGGATTCTTTTGCGCATCAAAGAACTTATACTGATCTTGGATTAGCGGCGGAACCCAAGCAGGATCGTTTTTGTACAGGTCAAAGGGTAGCATAATGAAGCTTCTAAGCTGTTTTTTACTACTTACTTTTTCTATCTTAAGCATCTTTTCCTCAGATTTCTCCCAACCTTTTTGATACAAAATAGTTTAACACCCCCATTAGCAAGGCATTAACAATAAGAATCGAATTGAAATATGTGGGCAGATGGGGTTTATACCAATCTGTTAGATAAAAGAAGAATTGAAAAAGAATCACCGGCAGAATTACAATGGTAAATTGAGCAAAGCGAATTTGTCGGAAGCGCACTACCAAGACCCATGCCAATACTACAGTGATAAACATTGGCAAAAAGGCAAAATAGGCAAAGAAACCCATGTATGTAAATATCCCTCTTCCACCCCTGAAATGGTGCGTAAAAGGCAAACAGTGCCCCATAAGCATCCCTATTCCATATATCAACATCAGATTGGGACTATATAATATGCTTATATCCATAATAGGCAACTGTTTATCTATCAATCGCAGAATGAATTCTATCAACAAAAGAAATAGGTAAGCCTTGCATAAATCCAACGCTGCCACCAATACGCCCATAGACTTACTAATATTCGTATAGATATTTTCCGTATCCGCCAAACCTGAGCCTACTTTATAGATGTTGAGAGCGCGAAAGCTTTTAGCAATGACGCGTGCAGAAGAGAATGACCCATAAAGATAGGCTATCAAGTAAATGACTACGGCTATTGGAACTATCATCTACTTTCTCCATAATTTCGTTCGCCAAAGATAGCGCTACCAATGCGTAGCATGTTTGCTCCTTCTTGAAGGGCTATTTCCCAATCGTGACTCATGCCCATTGACAGGTAATCAAAACCTTCCGGATAGTCTTTTTTTATCTTATCGAACAGCTCTTTAAGCTGCTTAAAATAAGGTCTGCTAATCTCCGGATTGGGATCCAGCTTGCCAATAGTCATTAAACCTCTTACTCTGATGGTTGAAAAAGAGGCTATCTTCCAGATTAATTTTTCTGCATTGGCAAAATTTACCCCGCTTTTTTGTTCTTCTGCGGTAGTATTTACTTGAACTAGAATATCTTGATTGCGGTTTGTGCGCCCCAATGCCCGATGGAGTTTTTCTGCCAAATACAGCGAATCTATACTCTGAATAAGCAAGGGTTCTAGCGAGAGCAACTGATTAATTTTATTGCTTTGCAGGTGTCCGATAAAGTGAAATCCGGCATATTTTTCTTTCACCATAGGCAGTTTTCGCATCGCCTCTTGCACCTTATTTTCGCCAATGTGCATCACACCGCTTTTTAAGGCAATATCTATCGCCTCTACGGGATGATTTTTTGTAACTGCTACCAAGGTGATATCTTCCTCGTTGCGTCCCAGTTCTGCTTTTAGAGCTTCAATTCTGGCTTTTATTGTTTGGATATTGGCTAAAATTCCCTTCAATTTAACTCCTATTTCATTAATAACATCTTACGTGTGAAAGTGCTTTGATTACTTTGTAAGCGGTAAAAATACAAACCACTGGCTAAGGCTTTGCCAAAATCGTCAGTTGCATCCCAGGCTATTGTATGATTTCCCGCCGCCATAAATCCCGATCTTAAGTTGCGCACTTTTTGTCCTTTCACATTAAATATATCCAAGCTAACGTTTTGAGCTCGTGCCAGTTCAAAGGCTATCGTGGTATTCGGGTTAAAGGGATTAGGGTAGTTTTGTTTGAGCCTATCTATTACGGGGGCATAAATGGCATCCTCATTATCCACATAGCCGGTAGCGGCAAAGGATGCCTGTCGATTTAGCGAGCCCCGATATGTAGTCCATGGCTCCAGCGAACTTTCCGGGCAACGAAGATTACTATACAAAATACCATTGGAATATCCTGCCACCAAACCATAATAGCCGTTAGAATCATAATCGACCAGTGTCGCGGGTGTTGCACTCAAAAAAGACGTAACAAAGGGATATCCGATCATAATACTGCCATCGTGATTGTAGATGTATACGCTATTCATATTGTTATGAAGAATAATCTCATATTGCAAATCACCGTCGATATCTGCAACCAAAGGTGGACAGTTGAATGCAGTGCCAATCTCCACCGGAAATCCCGGTATATCCGCTGAACTCTGCGTTACAGCCCACAACGTTCCAGAGGTGGATACTCCCACTAAGTCTAATGATCCATCTCTATTCAAATCGGCAATAATCATACCCCCAGAAATAGCATTGTCGATGTTTTTTTGAAACACTATCCCGCTACTATCTACCAGGTACAAATCGCTATTGGTACCCAATGCAAACTTGCCATTATCCAATATCACCGGACTTATTGTTACCGAAGCACCTAAATTGTGACTATACAATTCATTTACAAGCCCATCGGGACCTACAACGACTACGTCCCCTGCGGATGTACCCATAACAATTTGCATTGGCCCCTCGTTTGCAAGCTTGCCTACTGCCAATTCAGTTCGAACCATCGAGCTCAACTGAATTGGAAATCCCGCTATGCTATACCCTTGATTGTTAATTACGTGCAAGCTTCCATCTATTCCAGTGCATATCACTTCGCTATTGCCATCTCCATTTATATCCGCGATAACCGGACTAAATAGAACTTGAGTATTGGCATTATAGTTAAAGATCACATCTCCATTAAGATCCATAGCCAATACTTTCCCAGTGCGGCTAGTAGTCACAATATCTTCGCCTGCCACGTTGTCTATTTGCCCCAAAGCACTACTGGAAAATACATTTAAGGGCTCGGGAGGGCTTAGAACGCCCGTTTCTTCGCCATTGTTGTCTACTATGTGGACGTTACCAAGCACATCTACATACAGTATTTCGTTATTCCCGTCTTGATTAATATCTGTTACAATGGGAGCAGATTTTCCGCCATGATAAGTTTGCCAAGGAAAACGATCATCAAAAAGGGTAATTTCAAAGCTGGCATCGTAATACTTGATGCCCGTACTTAAGTTAGTTACAGGGTCTATAGATTCCAACGATAAACGAAGGTTGTACTCCCCAAAACTCAAGTCTTGCGGCAGATTAATATTGATTCCGATATTATCTGAGCTGAATTCTCCCGGCAAGAGATAGTTTATATAGATCCATTCCAATGTTTGGTCCAGCCCCTCAGGGATTGCTTCTATTTTCAATGTCACATCGTATGCTGTGCCCCAACCTTCAACATTATGAATGGTGGGAACAAGCCGGATTGTATCTCCTGGATTTATTGTTCCATCCAAGCCTGTGTCCTCAAACTCATAGCTTACCATTTCCAGCATCGGAATATCAAGATTAGGAAACTTAACTTCTACCGAAGGATCTCCAAAGAGAATAATCTCCATATAACACCATCGCATAACATCATTCGTGATGGCATTGCTCATATTTTGCAAACGAGAAAAACTCAGTGCCTCTCCAAATTTGCTAAAACCAGTTTGATACAAACCCAAAAAGTAATCTCTATCATAAAACTGGCTGGCACCGTTGATGCCTCCGGGCATATACCATCCATAGCGGGTGTTTCCTACAAAAGAAAACAATCCGCCCGCTTCTTTTACAAACTGCTCGGCTACAGATTCCGAATCTCCAGATGTGCGCTGATCGAATGCGGCCGGATAGCATCCCTGTGAATACAGGAAACCATACTCCGTATTTTGCAATTGTATAATACTACCACTGCCTTGCCCCATTAAACTAGTTTCATTGGCGTGTCCCATGTGATTCATCACATTTACACCGTCGTTTATGCTATTCCACACTGTTGTCGAGCTATAGGTGCCATCTCTTTGATACTGAGTGCTAAAATCATATTCCCCCGGAAGATATTGGGCTACATCGTCTTTGTAATCTCCACCCCAGGTAAGAGGATCGTTATTCAGGTTTTCTCCATAAAATATGGCTTTATTGTTACTATAGGAATTGTGCTCCACATAGTAACGTATTTTACGAAATATATTATTGAACTCAGTCTGAGTTTCAGCCGGAAATCGCCCAATATCGAGTTCGGCTATTAAATCTGTCTCATCCTGCGCTTCACCATAAATTGCGTTGCCGTTTGCGTTCCAATTGCCATCTAAAGCGCCAAAATAGAGATCAGACGGCATACGGTTATCCACTGTGCTGCCCACTCTGCCAAATACTCCTCGTTCCGGCACAACCTCGTCATCTCCGCCCATTATTACATACTCTAAAGGATTTTCGGCATCAATCCAGCTTAGATAGGCATCGATTATAAAGTTGCGAACCTTCTCGGCATTATCGGCTCCAGTATAATTTGAATAGATAAAATCGGTACTATAAATTGCGGTAGCTATCCCTTTTTCGGTACGCCAAGCAGCATATTCCTCAAACCAAGCCGTACGAGAACTACTGGTAATAATAATCATGCTTGTAGCATCAGCTGGATCGATGAACCTGCTTTGGTACCTACTTTTTGGTGCATTAGCGTATGAAGCGGCAATTTGGGGATTCTTAACCAAAGTTTCCAAGATTCGCAAGCTGCTGTTATGCTCGCTTACATATTGTGCCTGCATTTGTGCTGTTTTGACACTATCATCGGTATTGATTTTAAGCTCAAAGGATTCATAAGCCACCAATTCCTTCGTAATCGGATTGTAACGTAATGGAAAAACGTTAAACATGGCAATGGCATAGCCTCGATAATATTGTGTGCCTAAATACTCAAAATCTTTTGGGGGAAAAAACATATTCTGTTCATAAACCTCAGGATCGGCAACTGTTTGGCTATATGCTCTGCCCTGAGAAATGGGGACTTGATCTCTGGCAAAATCTACGCTAAATCCCTTACTCAAGTTACGGGTTTTCCCCCAATTGAGCGAGGCACCGGTATAAACCTCCCCATAGGGAAGTAAAACATTTAGCTTGTAATAGTGCAGCATAGGTTTGCCGGGTTCTATAAGCACAGAATAATCTTTATAGTTCTCTTCTCGTTGTTCTGGATTGGTTTGCACTTTGATCTGCAAAGCATTTGCCAGGCTCGCCAGGCATATAAGTGCTAGGGTAATAAACAAGTTACGTTTCATATATCTTCCATTTAAATCATTTCTTCGCTACAAGATTTCTTTAGCTATAATACAGAATCAGAAAGCTGCATATACGTCAAGAATAAATTGAAACTTCCCCTCACTTCTAAGTTTATGCCACAATTTATAAATCGCCCCCTTCGGTGCCAATGGATTTTTTTAAGTCCATGCGTAAATCCCCCACAAGCCTCTACCTTCGTAAGCTGGATCAACTATAACTTACGTTTGCTTCATCGGAAGATCATCGGGCAAAACAGGATGATATCGGCCGGAAACCAAGAGATGACTAACTTAATCTCTTGGGGGAATAACCCGAAAACTTCTAGCCTATGAAAGCACATCACTGCAGCAAAAAACTTGGGCATCACACTGATTGTCAAATTATCTAGTGCTATTTCTTTTCCTGCACTCTGCAGTATTATCAACTTATTATAGGAGGTATTTTGGGCATTCGTTCACCCAGCAAATAACGTTGTTTAAGCTTTTTGAGATCCGCATATTGCGAAACAAAAAGCCCTACAAGAGTTAAACCTAAGCCCAATATCGTACGGATGCCAATGCTATCTCCCAAAATTATGAAAGCCAAAACCACCGTAAAAACGGGGATCAGATTCGTAAATACGTTAGATTTTGCCACTCCTAAACTGCGGATAACATCCGTAAACAAGGCAAAGGCACCGATGGTGGCAAATAGCGACATGGCTACAATTGTGGATATGCCTCGTAAAGAATGAGTTACGGTAAAAAAATGGCGTCCCTCCAAGATAAGGAACATGGGTAGAAAATATACTGCTCCAAACATAGTTTGATAAGCTACAATGGTAAGGGTACTGTATTTTAGGGTTAATGGTCGCACCATAAGCCCATACCCAACTGCTCCAAAAATTGCCAAGACGAGAAACATGAGTCCGGTAATAGTAGCGCGTAATTCTCCGCCCCCAAAACTCATAATGGCTACCCCCAAGCACGATATAATAACGCCAAAAATAACATACACACTAAGGCGTTCTCTTAGTAGTAACCAGGCACCAATGGCAGCAAAAATTGGTATAGTGGCTATAATAATGCTGCCCATCGAGCTGGAAACATACATCATGCCGTTAGCCTCTCCGTTGAAATATAAAAAAGGCTCAAAGAAAGCAACTATCATCATGCGCCAAATATCTTCCCTGTGCATCTTTTGCCAATGCTTACTTATTACCATAACGCCAAATAGCAGAATTGAGGCTAAAAATAGGCGCAAAAATATCACTTCATAGGGCATATACGTTTCATAGGCTATTTTGTACCACACAAAAGTGATTGCCCAACAGAACATTGCTCCAATGGCACGCAGATAGGTAATCCAAAGCTTCATCTATATAAATTCCGTTACTTCGCCATTGGGAATGCGCTTAAGTGTGCCATTATCATTGATATCCCGGCAAACTCCAGCTTCAATTTCTCCACTATCGGTATATCCTCTCATCTCCCAGAACCCAGGCACATAGTGATCCATAAGCTCAATTTTAATTAGACTTTTGGCTGATTTGTAGCCCCAAAGATAGGGTATAAGGGCGCGAATGGGTCCGCCGTAATCTTCATTCAGTAGCTCGCCGTCAAACGCCCAAGCTATTAAGGATTTTTCTTTGATTGCCTCTGCAATTGGAATAGATGTATCGTAAATTCCGCCAACCGACCAAAAGCGCAAATAACGGCAATCCCGCTGCATTATAACCTGTTTTAGTAAGCGGTGTATTCTAATTCCTGTCCAGGTTCCAAAAACCGACCAGCGGGTAACACTTGTAAGCCTGGCATCTACTGTATCTGCGCTCATATCTTGTAAATCTTGCCAGCTAAATATTGTGGGTTTATCGCACAATCCGGTAACTTCTAATTGCCAAGATTCTCTTTCCAATGCTCCAGGATGTCCTTCAGCCCAAAATATGGGAGTATTCATAGCGGCTAGTTTATTCATACCTATCTCCTATGTGTTCAATAATATCGGTAGGCAAAACTGTGAAGCTGCTGCGTGTTTCACATAGTTTAACAGCCGTTTTGCCAATTAATAAAGACGCTGTACATACAGCATGACTTAAAAAAGCGCCCTGAGCGGCAAAAGAGGCTATTAAGCCGGCTAAGATGTCTCCACTTCCCCCTGTGGCAAGAGCGTCATTACCCGCACACACAATGTGGGTTTCTTCTTTGCTGACATATATGCTGCTGTGTCCCTTTAGAAAAATTGAACAGCCCAATGTGGATTGTAGTTTGCTTACAGCAGAGATCAGATCTGCATCCAGTTTTTTTAAACTGATGCCGGCTATCCGGCAGAACTCCGCTTTATGGGGAGTAAGCACCATCTTGCGCTTATGAGCGCCATCCGGAAACCCGGGATTCTGTGCCAGAAGCGTAATGGCATCTGCATCGATCACTGTAGGTTTTTTGCTGTGCTTCAATACTATCTGCAACAAGCGCAGAGCATATTCATCAAGCCCCATCCCACAGCCTATGCAGATTGCATCTGCTTTAGCCAGAATTTCCATAATTACGGCTTCATCCGGTAATCCCTTTGCATCTTCGGGAATGGCAAAATTCATAATCTCGTCTGCTTTGTCGGCATAGTAAGGCAAGATTTCTTTGCGTGTATAAAGATATACTAACCCCGCTCCTCCGCGCAATGCAGATAGTGCCGCAAGCCTTGCACTGCCTGTATAGCCCAAGCTGCCGCCAAAAATTACCACTCGCCCAAATGTGCCTTTATGAGCATCTACGGGACGCTGAGGCAAATCTAGATCGTTGTATAAAAATGATTTCACTCTACTTTTATATTGAACCGGAATGCCGATGGGAACCATCAGTAACTCTCCACAATTAAGCCGTCCATTTTGCAAAAGGTGTCCGTACTTTAATTCTTCAATAACGATGGTGTAGTCCATTTTAAGACACTCACCATTCCCGGTATCGGCACATAAACCGGAAGGAATATCGATGGCAACCTTACAGGCTTGCAAAGTATTAAGCACGCTGAATAAATATGAAATGTGTTTCGGCAGTATCCCCTTAAAGCCAATTCCAAATACTGCGTCCACAATAAGCGAGATGCTACCGGTAAGCTGCCATAAAGCCGTTTCTGCAGAGTCATCGTCAAAAACTTCTAGGATAGGGATCTCCAGCTTTTCGCAAAGCTCGCGATTGAGCCTAGTTTCTTCGCTCATCTTACCATTTGCTAAGCTCATAATGAGCACATTTATGCCAAATGATAGTAAGTTTCTGGCTATCACATAACCATCACCACCATTATTGCCACTACCACAAAGGATAAGAGTGTTCATATCCAAATGCTGTTGGCAATTGTGAATGATTGCTTCAGCACAATGTGCACCGGCAGTTTCCATTAGGATTCGAGAAGGAATACCCAATTCTTTGATGGTTTGGGTATCCATGTTTTTCATTTCCTTGCTGTTTAGAATTCTTTGCATAATCACTTCTTGTAATGTTTGGCGTTATAAAGTCTTATTTCTATGGTTGTACCCTCATTTAAGGCACTTTCCACCACACGAATCTTACCTTGATGATATTCTTCAATGATGCGCTTGGCAAGGCTAAGCCCCAAGCCCCATCCTCTAGTTTTTGAAGTTACACCCGGGTCAAATACTTTTTTCCAATGACCTCTGGGAATTCCTTTGCCTTCATCGCGAATATGAACATATACAAAGGGATATTTTTGAGTTGCCGTAATAATAATGTTTCCACCTTTGCCAGACATAGCGTCTACACAGTTTTTGATCAGGTTTTCCAACGTCCATTTGATCAGCTCCACATCCATCATTACTTCAATATGCTCTATCTTGCTGATCAGGTGGATATCTATGCGAGAGCCTAAATGAGGCATGCGATTGCGAAAATACTCTACTATTTCATAAAGTATAGAATTAAGTTCCTTCGCCTCAAGCTTGGTTATGCTACCTACCTTCCCAAAACGGGAAGCAATGTTTCTTAGATGCTTCAGGTCTGCGCGCATAAAATCAAGTATTTGGGACATATCTGGGCGTTTTACTCCCTCTGCAGGGCTTTCAGCCATATAATCTATCCAGCCCATTAACGAAGTAATTGGCGTTCCGAATTGATGCGCCGTCTCTTTGGCTAAACTAACCCACAAGGTATCTTTTTCGCTCCGCTTCAATAAAAGTAAGCCATAACTGCCAAAAAAGACTACCATTAACGCCAAGAAAAGCTCCAGAATGATGATATAACGGATGTATGAGAGAGATTGTGGATTGGTAAAATAGATGTAGCCAAGCGAATCTGCTTCATTAGAAAGAGGAATCTCTTTCATCGAAGATTGCTGTGAAAGCAAAGAAAACTGGTCGTCTATATCAAGCTGATGAAATCGGGAAGATTCATCAATACCTACATTCCGCCAGTAAAGAGGCTCGCGGTTACGGTCTGTAACGATAATCTCGTAATCTATATTCCTGATAAACTGCTCAAAAGAGATAGGCTTACTATAAAAGGCATAGCCGGTTAGGCGCCCATCATCAACAAGCGGCGTCTGTATCATCGAACCAAGCAATTCGCCAAGCCGCAAGCGGGATTGATGCGAAAGATCTTCATATAGACTATCCGTGCTCACAGAAACATTCTTCCACACCAGAGGCATAAGGTTTTCATCGGTTACAATTATGGGAATGGGATTTTCCGACATAAACTCGGTTGAGATATAATCCCACAGTTGCTGTTGAAAATCTCGCTTAGCCGTGAATTGAAGGTATTTTGAGCTAACCTCAGTAAGCAACTGGGCATATTTCTCCGCAAGCCTGAGATAACCATCCGTGTAAGCAATATACTTGGCAAAAATACGGGGCACAAACTCCTGCTCTTGCTTTGCCTTCTGGATTAGAACCTGAGTATATAAGGCAAAAAACACAAATATGAATAGCGAACCCAAAACCAAGTATAATCTTAGTACGTGAAAGCGATTAGTGCGTTTTTGCTGATTCCCAGTGGAAATCGAGTTCCTCAAGACTTGCTTCATGGATTTCATCCTCGCTGTATTGCGCTTCTACATGACGAAATCGCCGGTAGAATTTGCGGGTTGTAGCCTTCAAAGCAGCTTCGGCATCAATTCCCAGCTTGCGTGCAAGATTAACTATACTAAATATATAATCTCCCAGTTCTTCTTCTATTGCTGCCCGGTCTTCTGCGGCAAGAGCTTCATGCAATTCTTCGTATTCTTCCTCAATCTTCGCCATCACCTGCTTCAGTTCTGGCCAGTCGAACCCTACAGATGCCGCTTTTTCTTGTATCCGTTGAGCTTGAATAAGTGCAGGAAGTGAGCGAGGGATACCGTCCAAAACGCTTTTTCGCTCTTTCTTTTCTTTCTTCTTGATGCGCTCCCAATTCATCTTTACACTTTCTGCATCCTCTACCTGTACATCACCAAATACATGGGGATGCCGGCGTACAAGTTTATCGCAAATAGCGCTCATTACATCTTCAATATCAAAGTTTCCTTCTTCGCTGGCTATCTGTGCTTGAAACACAATATGCAGCATCAAATCACCCAGTTCTTCCCTCAAGGCAGTGTAATCTTTGTCTTCTATAGCCTCCACTACTTCATATAGCTCCTCAATGAAGTTTGGAACAAGGGATTCCCGAGTTTGCTTGAAATCCCAAGGACATCCCCTTTCCGGATCCCTAAGAGAGGCAACTATCTCAACCAGACTTTGAAATTTACTCATATAATCTCACAATTTAGGTGCAATGCTGAATTCATTTTGCAAAGCTTTTATTCGATACACAGTAAACGTTTAAGGAAAGAAGGCTTACGTTGTGGAGTCTTGATCAATTCAGCATTCTCTTCCATGATCAGTGTACTCTTTTTGCCTTCTTTCAGATAGCCTTGGATGCTAAGTTTAGAACCGTCCAGCATGTGGATCTTTCCATCTATATTGAAATCACTTTCTGGCGCAGCAACCACTTGTACACCGGGCATAATGGTTAGGCTGGCATTCTTGTGCAGTTTCAGTTTTGCGCCTTTTTCCAAGATAACATCTTGTGCGATAACAGTATCGCCTTTTAGGGTAATCTTTCTCTTAATCACCGGCGGCAGTGTCTGTACCATTTTAAACAAGTTGCCCTCGCCGGCGGGAAGCTCAATTTGTACTTGATTATTGTGCGAGATTATTATGCTGTTATCATTGGGATCAAGAAAACCAACATAATCGCCAAATCGCCTCGAAACCTTTTTATCCAGCTCAATAACCAAAGTTTGCGGATCCGCTTGAGGGAAGTATTCATCATAAAGATCGGAATGCACATACCTTTCCAGAGTGTGTTTGCCCGGTTTAAAGTAGTTTCCGCGCCTGTTCACGATCATCAGATAAGGATTCTCATCCCCATCGCTATAAAAACCGCATTGTACATACCCATCATAGGGAGCATCTGATTGGGGCAGCACCTGAAGTTTCTTGATAAACGTGGCTTTAGGAATGCCACTATTATGGGCTGTTGTCATGATCCTCTGTGCGTCCAACCACTCCAAATCACGAATAATTTTGCCGTATTTATACACCTTAAAATTGGTGTGCATGTGAGCGTTCCAAGTATGACTATCTAACACGGGTTCGGGATTCTGCTGCTTGCCGTCTACCATTGGCGAAATCACGCCTGTATAATCTCCATAGCCCTCTGCATCATGTCGGGCTTGTACGATATAATGGAATATACCATCCGGCTTGTATACGAGCGGCAGGTACAGTATCGCTTTCTGCATCGCATAGGGCGGCTGTTGCAAGGTCCACCAGGTATCCGGTTTACCCTTGATCCAATGCCCAAAAGCCTGTACAATCGGGAAAAACTTGCGTCTCGGATCTTGGTCTCGATACTTCACACCCACTTCATAAATCTTTAGCATCTTGTTATCAATGGCATCCTGGACAAATACATAGTGCTCACTATCCGGATTGTAACTAATCTCATACCTGATGGGATATATATCGGGAGCGAATATCCATGGCTGAGTAGCTTCTATGAATGCTTCAGTATGATCGTAGTAAATCTGTTTATCTTTGTCGCGCTGTATTCTGCCATAATTCTTATCATAGATTGCAGTCATCATGGCAATGCCCTCTTTCCAGAGGGTTTCTTCAATGATGTCGTAGCTATTGAACAACCCCAAATAGGGTTCATCAAAGGCATATAAACCGCTCACATTACCATGGGGGTTATCCATTAGCTCTCTGGCGCGGCGGACTATCCCTTCACGGAATGCGGAATCCGTGTTTTTCAATTCATGGCTGATTTGATCCTCTATCTCTATGAAATCCAGCTCCAATGTAGCATTACCGTGCCAATACACCTTGGGACTCAGATTTTGCAAGACAAAAAAGAAGTCCTTTGGTGCATCAAATAGGTTATTCTGAATCAATTCGGAATATGAGAGCTTAATAACAAAATCCACAAACCCATCTTGAGTATTAGCGTTATTAAGATCATTGAGAGTAAAAACAATGTCTTTACCATCCCCTTTTTGTGAGGCAGCTTTCAGATTTACTCTTTGTCTCTCAGAGACTCCGCTGGCAGTATGCAATCCGGAAAGGTTAAATGTTAGCAAAGGATCAGTATCCTTCGTCGCGGGATCAATATCCGATAGGCGAAAACGATAGTTTATCCAAAAATAGTCTTCCTCATATCCCTTAGAACTCTTCTGTAACACGAAGAATTCTTCCCCAAAGAGAGGATATTGTCCCTTGGTATCCGGCCATCTATAGCGAATATCGCCATAAGCATATCCGGCTTGATCCTTACCCCGTTCACTTTTCCAGACGAAGCCATTTGATGCACCCGATGTTTTTACGGCTTTCCCAACGCGAGTAAACTGGTCATCATTTCGCGACGCATACCAGAAAAGGTTATTCATGCTGTCTTTGGGATTTACATCCCGCTCATCCAGATACTCCGCTTCAAATTTATAGTAACTTGATACAGCGAGGGGCATACAGGCATAATGTGCGTTATTTGCCGGATCTTCAGAGTAACCATTATCCGTGATCCATGCATCGATGCCGTAGCGATCCATTATCTCCAGTAAACCATCCAGATCATTATCTGTAATCCCTGTTTCAATAATGCTGGCGTTGTAGCCCAATGTTTGCATATAACTGCACAACTCTTCACGATATTTTAACATGAAGCTACTTGTATTTCTTACGTATGAATAAGTTCCTAGCGTAAATTCATCTGAATGCTTGGCACTCATCTGAAAGAATAGTATAATCAACATTACAATCAGATAATAGCGTTTCATATCGTCTCCTGCTTAAAATAATTGTGAAGCTGCGAATCGGGCAACACATAACAGTTGTAACAACGGCATCGGTATATTCTACCGGTGCGTTGCAATATTTCTATTCTTCCCATGCATTCACTTGCTTTTGTTAATAGCAATATTCAGCATTTCTAAAAAGGAATCTGCTTGCAGTGAAGCTCCGCCAATTAAACCACCATCAATATCGGGCATGGCAAGTAATTCTTCTATGTTATCTGGTTTCATACTTCCTCCGTATAATAGGGAGAGTGAATCTGCCAAATCGTCACTATACGTATTTGCCAACCAATTGCGGATAAGTGCATGAGCTTCCTGCGCCTGATCGCCGGTGGCATTGCGTCCCGTGCCTATTGCCCAAACTGGCTCATATGCAATGATTAACTCATTACCCCGATACAGGGTTATTTGTCTTAAACAACCTGAAAGTTGCTCGATAATTACATCCTTGGTAATGCCTGCCTCACGCTGCTCTAAGGTTTCTCCGATGCAAAGAATGGGCACAATGTCTTCATTCATCAACATCATTATCTTTTCACGTATCATCTCGTTGCTCTCGCTATGATAGGCTCTGCGCTCAGAGTGACCCACAATACAATAAGGCAGGTTTAACGAAGCCAGCATGCTTACTGATACTTCGCCGGTAAAAGCCCCATCGGGATGTGAGCTAACATCTTGAGCAGCTACTTTTACGGGCGTAGCGTCAAATTCTCTTAAAAGAACCGCTAAAAACGGGTATGCCGGTGCTATTATTGGTAATACATTTCCCATTTCTTTGCCGCAAAGAGATTTTGCTAGAGCCACAGAGAAACTCTTTGCTGCTTCCAAATCCTTATGCATCTTCCAATTACCAGCTATTATCTGTTTTCGCACTTTCACCTCAAATAATTTTTTTCTTTATTACACCACTTAGAAAAACTCGTGGATACGTCAAGAGATTTCCAGTTTTGGGATTTAATCGCAATTCCGTGATTCATATTTCCCTTCATTTAGTATCTTTACTTTCTCGTTTTGCACTTCTCTTATTTTACTTTATGCATGTTTAAAAGATACTTCACCCTGCCTTAATGCAGTACTTGCAACAAAATCTTAGCCTAAACCTATGCTAATTGTGGCTTGAGTAATAGGGAAAGATTCGTGCTTTATTAAGAGATTTGTTCATAATCCAGTAACAAATCATGGAACGTACGATGAAGCCTATTAACTGATCGGGTTTAATACATGCGCCCCTTCAATAAGCGTACAAACCAGCATAGAATCAACTGTTGTTGCGCTGTAAGTAAGCTAATTCTCTGTTATTGGGCAATATTAGCAATATATAGTTGTAGAAAATATATGGATTTTCTTTGTGCACCGCGCCTCACTTTTATTATATTATCCTTTATGAGGAAAATAATGGAATATCATCACAAAGAGCGGGTACTAATTGAATTTGGCTCAAATACGACTAAAGTTCTTGTTACAAAATCTTCTACCGATAGAGAAGGTTGCTTGTATAGTATACCACTTAGGCTTGCAGCAAAAATAACGAAATCTGGAAAACTCTTGGCATCTGCAGTTTCTTCCATGATGAAAATCATCTCCGATGTGCAAAAGCGATTCCCCCATGCCCAAGAAGTTATCCTCGTTGGAACAGAGGCTTTGCGCCGAGCCAATAATCGGGAAGAAATCCAAAACACTATTTATCAAAACTTCAAACTTAAGCTGCGAATTCTATCTTGGCAAGAAGAAGCTGAGGCAGCATTTAGGGGAGTCCAGAGCGAAATCCATAGGCCTGAGCGTATTGTTTGTTTCGATATTGGAGGTTCAAGTACCGAGATAATTCAAGGACATAACAATGTAATTGAACACAGCCTTAGCTTTAGACTGGGAGCTGTAGATTTGAGCCGTAAATACATTCTGCGTACTCCTCTTACTAACTGTATGTTTTCTGGCATACTGGCAGAGATTTGTAAAACCCTCATCTGGAAAGCACCTGCTTCTTTTACATTGGTTGGAATAGGTGGTTCGGTATATACCTGTGCTCAAGTTGCATTAAATCATGAAGAAAGAAGCCAAACATCAAGTGAGGCTTATAAACTAAGTAAAAGTGAACTATTTAGACAAATGCAAACCTATAGGGCACTCAACGTAGCTGACATTGCCAAGATACCTGGCATAGATGCCTCCAGGGCAGATATTATCCTGCCTGCTGTGATGATTATGCTGCACATTCTAGAAATCTCAAACTCTAATATAATTGTTGTGAGCAATCGAGGTGTACGCCATGGCATTATGTGGCCATAACTAACTATCTAAAACAGAAAAAAAGGATCTCACAATGCACAAATGTGAGATCCATAAATCCCCGGAAAACAGTATTGTCTTGCAACACCTTTGTACACCCAATACCGGGGCGCCATACTTCACCATGCCCATCATTTTTGCCTTGCTATTATGCGTGCAGATGTATGATAATAAGTAAAATATCTAACTTCTGCTTTCGAAGAATGCATAAACTAAGCGTCCAATTACCAATAGATCCTCTTAAAAATACCCTCTAGCCTACAGATCCCACAAAATGCCATCCCCTTTTACCCCTTACCTGAGATGCCTGCTTCTCAGGAAGTCCGTTTGTAAGAATCCGCATTACGATCATTGCCCAGCGGATATGTCATATATGTACAGCAGAAATTGCGCCAATCTTCAGATAGAGGATAAATAACTGGGATTTATGCAATTAGATCAGAAAAGCTAATGAGTGGGTATGGTAAAATTTACCACACATCAGAGCAAGATTGATGAGATATTTGTAAGAATGTGGTATTATTTACTGGATATATCTACACCCAAAGCGTTGAGTTTTTTAGATAGATTAGATTTATCCATTTTAAGGTAATTAGCTGTACGAGTAATGCTTCCGTTATGTGCTAAGAGAACGCTTTCTAGATAGTTCCGCTCAAATCTTCGCACAGTTTCACGGAATGAGGCGGAAGTTCGATCAGTATTCGGTTCATTTGTGGTAAAATCCACCACACTCAAGGCTTCATTTTTCGAAAATACAGCTGCGCGTTCCACTCTGTTTTTCAACTCGCGGACATTACCAGGAAATCTCTGTTTCATCAGCCATGTAGCAGCATCAGGTGAAATACTTCTGGGACTAATCTGGTTGCGGCGACAAAATCTGCTGATAAAATGCTCCGCCAAGGCAATAATGTCCTCACTACGTTTGCGCAAAGGAGGAATCTCGATCTTGATAGTACTTATGCGATAATAGAGGTCATCGCGAAAGCTACCTTCATCAACCATTGTTTTTAAATCGCGATTGGAAGCGCTGATTATTCGAGTTGATACTTTTTGAGTTATGCCTCCTAACTTTTGGATTTCTTGCTCCGAGATAACCCGTAATAGCTTTGCTTGTACCTCCATGGGCAAATCGCCTATTTCATCTAGGAAAATACTACTGCCTTGGGCATACTCAAAATATCCCTTACGAGAATTGACTGCCCCTGTAAACGCTCCTTTCTCATAGCCAAAAAACTCTGCTTCAAATAGTTCTCTTGGAATAGATGCACAATTAACACTTATCATGTTCTTATCACTCAAATCTGAAAGACGATGGATGGCGGCAGCGGCTAACTCTTTCCCCACTCCCGTTTCTCCTTCAATCAACACCGGACTGTCAAACTTTGCTGCCTGGATAATGGCATCAAATACATTTTGCATTGCCTCAGAGCGCCCTACCATGCCAATTGAGGAGATCTGTAGGTTTCGCATATTCTTGGCCATAAGAATAGATTCGCGCAAACGATCCAAGCGAATAAGTAAATGATCTTTGGCTATGGGTTTTTCAATAAAATCTGTGGCACCATATTTGATCGCATTTACTGCATCGGGAATGTGTCCGGAACCAGATATCATCAGAATAGGTAGCCGCGGGAAACGTGTGTGTATGTCTTCCAACACGTCAAATCCATCTTGCAGAGCGGGAAAACGCATATCTTGCATTACAAGATCAAAACTCTGACTATCTAGTGCCTTATTTGCTTCATCAATACTGCTGGCGGTATA
>JAJBBD010000073.1 GCA_020532355.1 Candidatus Cloacimonadota bacterium
CAGGATGTGTTTCTTCAAGTATCCGCAGCATAAGAGATACAAAGCACTGATTTGCACAGAAGTGAACCTGGGAGAAATGGAGATTCTCAGCATATACCTGCGCCGCTGGTCTATAGAGGTCGTATTCAAAGACCTCAAACAGCACTTTGGTTATGATCAGAGCAAGTCTTCCAAGTATGCTCCACAAATCGCAGACCTGACCATCAGATGTGTCTTCTACGTCATGTTCTGCTCAATGAAGTATGACTATCCATCCAAAAGCACCGAACAACTACTGATTGAATTCTATTCCGAAATTGAAGATAACTGGCTGGATATCTTGTGCTCCCTTGTCTTCATCAACAATGCGAAACGCTTGCTTCAGTATGCATTATCACTTGGATACAGTGACCTGGCGCAGCTCCTGAACGAATATGACCTCGTGATGAAGCATTTCATGCACAGTCACTGGTATGAAGACGAAATAGAAGAGATGGATAAATCCATAACTACCTGGAAAGGCTATCGTAATGCCCCATAATGAGATATATCACACTTTCGCTAAAACTATACACCATTTATCAAGCACTTAGGTGTAGGAAAGATTAGTCAATAATTAGTCATTGCTCTGCTACGGGAACGGTTAGCGGTACTTACAATGTTGGTGGATTAATTGGTTTTAGTAACAATTCTACAATAATGAACAGCTTCGCACAAGTGTCAACAACTGGTTATGATCGGGTAGGAGGTTTTATCGGGACCTCCGGATGGCAAGATTCCTATACACATATAAGCTTTTGTTACAGCACCGGAGCAGTTGTAAGCAGCAGTTCTGTGGGGGGCTTTTCCGGCTGGGGTGGCAATTCATATCACCGTGAATGTTATTGGGATGTACAAAGCTCTGGCATAAGCACAGATGCCGGCTCTGCCCTTGGAAAAACAACAGCAGAGATGCAACAACGCAGCACGTATGAATTTTGGAACTTTACAAGTATGTGGAGCATTCAAGAAAATCTTGATTATCCTCAGTTGCTAATTCCGGATGATCTTACCGAACTAAATAGCATTAGTTTGGATGACCTTGAAGGGCAGGGAACGCCTGCAGACCCTTATCTGATCTATTCTGTTGACGAGCTTAATGCCATGCGGCTTGATCTTTCGGCGCATTACGCTTTAATGGCAGATATAGATCTTGAGAGCTCAGCTTTTTGGGATTATGGCAGAGGCTGGCAACCAATTGGAAATGCAGAGGAACGGTTTACAGGCAGCTTTAATGGTAATAGTCATACAATCGACAAGCTTACCATCAACCGCACCAATGTTGGGTATTTGGGACTTTTTGGATATACCGAAGCTGCAACAATTCAAAATCTTAAGCTGCAAAACTTTCACATAATAGGTGAAAACTATTGTGGCGGTATTTCTGGGTATACTTTACGAGGCAGCTTGGATAAATTCGAGATCGATGGTATTGTGCTGGCCAAAAGCTTAGCTGGGGGAATTACGGGAGTATTGGATTCTGGCTTTTTGCAGCGTAGTTTTGCAGACATGAATGTTACGTGCCAAACCGAATATGGTGGAGCGTTAGTTGGAGTAATATACAGTACAGAAGCCCAGAAGGGAATTGTCAGCAACTGTGGAAGTAATGGTCTTATTAGAGGTAATGTTAATATGGGCGGCTTAGTGGGAGCCCTTACCTGGGGCTATATCATCAACAGCTACAGTCACGCTTCCGTTACCGCAAATGGACAGCCCGGTGGCATTGTAGGATTGTGTGGGTGGACTAATCCCGGTTATGAAGTCCAATCCCCCTCCTAACTATTAGCAATGGTGATAGATAGGGCAGGGGGATTGAACTCCATAGCCTTATCTGGGTTTATGTTATGCTGGCTTTTAGTACGGTTTTAGGTATAGATTGCATATCTTATGGAGTTTGCATGTGAAACAAAAAAAGTATTGACAAAAAAATGACCCTCTTGGAGATTGCTCCAACGGTGTTCCGGAATAGCTCAGCGGTAGAGCGGGTGGCTGTTAACCACTAGGTCGGGGGTTCGAATCCCTCTTCCGGAGCCATAATTTTTGCCTTCTTTCGGAGGGCATTTTTTTTAGATTGAGCTTTTTGCCTTAATGATCAGATTAGATACAATGGGTCAAAGGCTATCGTAGAATATCGAAAATCAGTTTTTCCTTTTCTTTCTTTTCCGGCATAATGGTATATGCCTTACAGATCAAATCGGCTACCTCGCTGCCTTTGCTATTATCGTTACAATATAGCTCGCCAATATATTCTCCGGCTTCTAAATAATCGCCAATTTTCGGTTTGAGCATTGCTCCGGCAGCGTAATCCAAAGTATCTGAGGTTTTCATTCTACCGGCTTTGATGCGTACCAAAGCGTAGCCGATGGCGCGAGAATCAATATCATGAATATATCCACTTGTGGGGGCAACGAGAGGGAGTTTGAATTTGGCAGTGGGAAAGAGACTGTAGTCTTCAATAACCTTAGTATTGCCACCCTGAGCTGCTATTATGGTGCCAAATTTTGCTAAAGCAGAGCCATCTTCAAGCACTTTTTGGATCATCGTTTCTGCTTGGCTGAAATCTTTGGCTTTTCCTGCCATCATCAACATTTCGCTAATAAGAGCGGTGGTAATTTCATAGGTGTCTGGCAAATAATTGCCTTTAAGGTATTCGATAGCTTCAATGGTTTCAAGTGCGTTGCCGACTGCCTCACCTAAGGGCGAATTCATGTTTGAGAATACAACGGCTACTTTTTGCCCAAAACTTTCTCCCGTAGTTTTAAGATGCTCTGCCAACTCGCGAGCACGTTTAAGGTTGGGCATAAAGGCACCGGAGCCAATTTTGAGGTCTATTACCAAATACTTGGTTCCTTCGGCGATCTTTTTACTCATAATGCTGGCAGTAATTAGAGCTGCACTTTCCACTGTGGCGGTTACATCTCTTAATGCGTAAATGCGTTTATCTGCCGGAACCATCGCTGAAGATTGCCCCACTAAGGCATAACCATGAGTGAGTACCAATTTCTTAAAATCTTCCATGCTGAATTGAGTGTTAAATCCGGGAATAGCCTCCAGTTTGTCCAAAGTGCCGCCAGTATGCCCTAAGCCGCGTCCCGAAATCATGGGCACATATAAACCCAAAGCGGCTGCGATGGGAGCCAGCATCAGGCTAAGTTTATCCCCCACTCCTCCAGTTGAGTGTTTATCTGCAACGGGTAAAGCGGCATCAAATTCAATACGCTTTCCGCTATCAATATAACTCTGCGTAAGAGCAGAAATCTCTTTGGGCATGGCGCCTTGAAAATAAAAACACATCAATAGCGCAGACATTTGGTATTCAGGGATGTTTCCACTAAGATAATTAGTAATAAAAAAGCCTATTTCATCGTAGCTAAGCTCGTAACCATCTCTTTTTTTAATTATTAGTTCTACGGGATTGTATTGCATAGTATTACCTGCCTCAATTTGAAATTAGTTTTTCGCGGATGTAACCGCTGAACATATCCATAATCCATACTACAAGGGCAATAAGCCACATAATGAGACCCACATTGCGCCAAGCCAGCATTTGCTGCTCCTGATATAATGCCAAGCCAATGCCTCCACCACCAACAAAACCGACAATGGTTGCCATACGTACATTGATATCCCAACGGTAGATTGTAAACGCCAGATAGGGAGCAAGAATTTGAGGCGCAACAGCATAGCGCCACACTTGAAGCGTGGAAGCGCCTGTGGCTTTGATGGCTTCTACGGGACCGGGATCGATATTTTCGATCTGTTCACTATAAAGCTTTACCAATGCAGCAATGGAATGAATCCATAAAGCCAGCATACCGGCAAAAGGTCCAATACCTACCCAAACAACAAAGATGATTGCCCAAACTATGGCTTCAATGGAGCGGAAAACAGTGGAAAGCGTACGGATAAACACATAAGCTATTTTGCCCGGAACACTTTCAAACATTAGGTTTTTGGCAGCAAAAAAAGAAAGCACAAAGGCAAACGGGATTGCTAAAACTGTAGCCATCAATGCCAGATATATGGTCTCTACTAAAGCAGCCAGCATTGGCACCATCTTAGCTGTATTGGGTCGAAAGATGCCGCTGAGGATGGATGATGTATTGGAAATCTGCGTAAAAAAAGCCTTGGGTTGCACTTCTACCATTATCCACGCCATTACAAAAGAAAGCAAAATGGCAAAACCGGCTTCATATTTCCAAAACTTCCGTACACCTAATTCGCCCAAGATCTTCTGAGCCAAAGCTGCTTGCATTAAAGGCAAGACAATTGCCGGTATAATGGGCATCAAAAGAATTAAACTTATTGGTACAGATATAGCAGCCATACGTAGAAACATCCAAGCAACACAAGCCAGCAGATAAAGCCAAAAGCCATATTCAATCAGGAAATATTTCAAGTGTTTCATAAATATCCTTCGTTCCAAAGTATCCATCTACATTACGAAAACAAGCATGTAAGATATTGTAAATAATGTTCAAAAGAAGGGGCTTATTTCGTCAAGACATTTCGCAAGTCTTTTTTTCATTGACAAGTGCAATGGTATGTTCAAACTTAGTAAAAAGAACTAAATATACATCCTGAAGGAGGATACTATGCTTACATATTCCATCAATGAAGTAATCGAGTTTGCCGTTCAAATCGAGAAAAACGGCTATGCCTTTTATCATGAGGCCAGCAAGCGTAAAGATTTGGAGCCTAAGGCGAAAGAATTCATTGAATTTTTGCGAGATGAAGAGTTGAATCACGAAAAAACCTTCCTTTCCTTACGCGGGGAAGCCGAAATGCAGGATCTTGAACTTTCAGCAGATTGGGAACTGGTATCCGAATACCTGAAAACAATCGTAGATAGCCGCATCTTTAACAGCGAAGATTCTGCCATCAAAAAGGCTACTGGCGCTAAGGATCTGCTGGAAATTATCGATTTTGCCATCTCATTTGAAAAAGACACGTTGCTGTATTTTCACGCTATCAAGGACGGTATATCCAATCCCAACACTAATAAGGTATTACGCAGAATAATCAACGAAGAAGTGTCTCACGTGCTTAAGCTGAGCGATTATAAAAAAACCCTTACGAAATAATCGGCGCAATCATAATAAGTCGAGTATATGGCGAAACGTAAAAAGAAGAATATCGGCGTATGTTTGGTAACAATCCTACTACTGGCGATAATTCTCACTTACAATCCGGTTTCAATTAGAATCATGACGGTGGGAGTGGCGGTTTGGTATCGCATCGATCCAGCGGTATTTTACAGACTAATTCGCACTGAGAGCAGTTTTCGTAGCTTTGCTATCTCGCCAAAGTCTGCCATTGGTTTGGGTCAGATGAAAGAATCTACGGCACTTTATGTGAATAAAGAGCATAAACGCGGATTGCTGTTTGTACCCGTATATAATTTGCGGCTTTCTGCCTGCTATCTTAACTATTTGAAGAACAAATATAACGGAAACTGGAGCTTAGTGCTTGCTGCCTATAATTGGGGAGAATCAAACGTATCTCGGCGTGTGAAAAACTTAACAATTGATCCTCACAAGAATTATCGGGATACCTTCAGAGATATTCCAGAAACTTGGAACTACATTGGTAAAATTCTGCCAGACCGAAAAAAGGCTTGACGAATTATGGCTTTCCAATTTGCTTATCATTCAGAAATCAATAGGAGCGTAAAATGCTGCGTAACCAAAACGGAATCTCGGTATATACTGTCCTTAGTATAATTCTTTTTGCCGCACTTATATTCGTGTTGGCAATCCCGAATTTCTATAATCTGGACAAAGAACAAAACGTGGAAGACTGCATCAACAATATGAAAGAAATCTGGGTGGCAACCACAGACTACCTTAGAGATACAAATGCTGATTTTAAGGGAGATCTAAACACTCTTAGAACTACCCGCAAAGCCACAGATAATAGCAGTTACTATCTTGGTTCTGCCTCCTACTGCCCCGAAACTGCACGCCAAAAACAGGAATACGTTGTGTTTGGTAAGTATGTGGCAGATCAGATTGGAGACGAGATTAAACATAACTATGGTGTAATTGTATACTGCCCCAATCTGCATCAATACCCAAAACACTTTATACCCAAAATATTTTATGAAAACATGGAGCCAACCCAGTTGCAAAACTATATGATCGAAGATATTGATTATATCGATACGGAAACTGGTAATAACGGTAGCAAAAAGAAAGAAATGATAGAGAAGTACATCGAGATTTGGGATACCGATCCCGATGCCTTTGCCAAGCGTAAAGCCGATAATACTGCTCTTAGAGCCATGCTCTTTCCCGAAAACTTTGGCTTGACTGCAAACATTAACTAATTGTAGAATAATATATTAGCTAGCGGGTGTAGTTATTGCACCCGCTATCAAATTTGGAAGTGCTATCGGATAATTGTTCTTAACCCAAGGTGCGAGGGCATCCACTGTGTTATTTTGTTAGGGTTTGAGGTTATATTAAAACAATCTATATGCACAATTGAGGAACAATGCAGTATCAAGAATTTATAGACCACATATATCAACGCTATTCTGGCAACGTTAAACTGGAGCTGGATAGGATGGAAGGGCTTTTGAACGACATGAATTCGCCGCAGCAAGCACTAAGCGGTTTTCATGTGGCGGGCACAAACGGAAAGGGGAGTATTTGCGCCGCACTGGAAGCATTGGCGTTGGCTCATGGCTTCAAAACGGGGCTTAATACTTCTCCTCATTTGATTGACTATACCGAACGTTTTCGTCTTAACGGCAAACAAGCAGATATTCAATCTATTTTAGAAGTATTTCACGAGTTCGAACCTCTTTTTAATAAATGGGAAGCCAGTTTTTTCGAGATAACTACAGCCATAGCATTTATCCTTTTTGCCCGCAATAAGCTAGATATCTCCATAATTGAAGTTGGCTTGGGCGGCAGATTGGATGCCACTAATCTATTTGTACCTGATGTTGCGGCTATAAGTACTATCGGCTTGGATCACACTAAAACCTTAGGCAACAATTTAAACATCATAGCAAGCGAAAAAGCGGGTATTATCAAGGCTCATGTCCCACTAGTGCTTGGAGATATTGAAGATGCTCCATTACATGTTATTGAAGAAAAAGCATGCGCTAAAGCCGCACCTGTTTACAGATATGGTAAGGAATGGAAAGTAGAAATGGTCTCGGACGATACAATCGGCATCTGTTTCGATTATTCTTTTAGGGGATATATTATTCCGAGGATTAAAAGTAATTTGATGGGTGAGCATCAGGCAGCCAATTTAGGGCTTGCGCTTACAGCTTATATTCTCTATTGTGAGCAGCATAAGTATAGGGTTGATTTACAAAAAGTGTACTCTGCCATGCAGAACATCAACTGGGCTGGACGCATGCAAGTTCTTTCGCACCGACCTGATATTATTGTGGATGGTGCTCATAATGTGCATGGTGTAAAAGCACTTATGAATACTCTGAATAAAGTGTATCCGCAACGTAAAATTCGCTTTGTAGTTTCTATTTTGGCAGATAAGGATTACGCACAAATGATCAGCCTGTTCAGCTCCCAAGCGGAGTGTTTCTATGTAGCACAAAACAAGAGTGACCGTGCCGCTACTACAGATGACCAGATACAACAAATTTCACACTATGGCATTCCTGCGCGTGCGTATGATTCAGTCGCCCAAGCTTATTGTGCTGCCGTGAAAGATGCCGGAACCGATGGCATCGTGGTTGGAGGTGGTTCTTTATTCACTGTAGGCGAAATCTTAAAAGCTCATTTGGCA
>JAJBBD010000074.1 GCA_020532355.1 Candidatus Cloacimonadota bacterium
GACCGTGCCATGGAAGGCTACAAAGTATGGCGCCTCCTGCAAGGTCAGGAATCTAACGAAGCACAATGGACTGCATTGACTCCTACTGCCATTACAACCACGGCGCACCAGGATGATGATTGGAGTACACTGCCTGATGGAATGTATAGATGGGCTGTAAAAGCTATCTATACCGGTGGCGCTCTTTCGAACTCTGCATTCTCGAATACAATCGAAAGAATGACACAGATTGGTACCATATCCGGATTTGTTCGTGACGAGCAAAATCAGGCAATTAGTGGCGCAACCGTTAGCTCGGGTGACTATTCTGCTACTACTAACGCCAATGGTGCTTATAGCTTCATGATGCCTGCTGGAACACACACTGTTACAGCAAGTCATCCTAACTATACCGCTGTATCACAGGAAGGAATCATCGTTGTAACCGATCAGATAACAACGGTCAACTTCGTACTACCTCCAAGCGAGATAATCTTGAGTGAGGGCTTCGAAACCTACGAAGACTTCAGCCTTGAATTTGCTCCTTGGACCCTGGTAGACGTAGATGGTTCTAATACTTATGGTATTACTAATACAGCATGGCTGAATGCTTATGCACCACAAGCATTCATAATCTTTAATCCAGCCAATACTACTCCTCCAGTAACAAGTGCAGAAGCTCATGGCGGAGCAAAATTTGCCGCCTGCTTTGCTTCCACTGAACCTCCCAATGATGACTGGATAATTACTCCGCAAATAAATGGTGGCGGCGAGATCACATTCTGGGCAAAATCCTACGTCGATACATATGGTCTTGAGCGCTTCAAGATTGGAGTGTCTCAAACCGGAACAGATCCTGCTAATTTCACTTATATTAGTGAAGGCACCTACGTGGAAGTTCCCGCCGAATGGACAGAATACACCTATAGTCTGGCAGATTACGAAGGTTTGTCCATCTATGTTGGTATCAATTGTGTATCTAATGATGCCTTCTTCTTATTGATTGACGATGTGACCATTACAGGTCCTTCCTCCAATCCAGATGGTTTAACACCTGCGTTAACCACTCAGTTGAAAGGTAACTATCCTAACCCATTCAATCCTGAAACCACTATTAGTTACAGCGTAAAAGATAGCGGTCCTGTATCTATCGACATCTTCAACGTTAAAGGACAGCTTGTTCGCAAGCTTGTAAACGACACGAAGGCTGCCGGAAATTACACAGAGATATGGAATGGTAAGGATAATAACGGTCGCGCAGTATCCAGCGGCATTTATTACTTCAAAATGAATGCTGGAAAATACAGCTCAACCAAGAAAATGATCCTCATGAAATAAGCCTTTGGCTTAGCATGATACAATTGGGCTCCCCTCAACGGGAGCCCTTTTTTGTATTTGATTCCAGCCTATACCCTGTTTTTCAACCCAATTGAGGCATTGGAGTTCAAAGCGCATATACTAACTATCACTTATTTTATAATATCTTATGGGCGGTTTGGACTTCAAGACCGTGCATTATTACACGCCTGCTTTTGAAGTCCATGAGGCCTATTAAGTTCAATATCAGCAGGAACTTAATTGGCCTTATGAACTCCAATAGAATTGTTCAGGTTTAATACTCTTGTTTGCATGAGATAGCAAAATTTCACTTGACTTGTGCGGTGCAATGATATGGTGGTAGTGCTTATGTTTGAAATAGAAAAATGTACTGTACGCCTTGCTCTTCCAAAAGACAGAGGTGATCTGATCGAGATTTCCAAACGAATTTGGGAAGGGCACGACTATTTACCCAAGATTGTAGATAGATGGATTGACGAGCCCTGGTTTTTTGTGTGCGAATATGAAGGGAAGGTGATTGCCTGCCTTAAGCTTAGCCAATTTCCAGATCAAGTAATATGGTTTGAAGGCTTAAGAGTTCACTACAAGTATCAGGGCAAAGGTGTGGCTAAGCTCATGAATAAAGAACTATTGCGTTTTGCCTCTGGACTCAAACTGCAAAATCCTGCCCTCAGCTTTGAGTTTTGTACTTACTACAAAAATACCGAAAGCATAAATCTTACCTCCAAGCTTGGCTCGCAGCAGGTTGACGGTTTTTTCAATATGGAAAAAAGAGGGATTCACAAAGTTTCAAAGCCAGAGTTCGTTAGAGATTTTGGCTGCGAAATATTTGAGCACTACCCAAAGTATCTGCCACTTAACTGGCATACTGTACACAGCAAGGTGAGCAGCCTGAAGTTTATTCGCCAGCATGCGCAAGTGTTTAAAACCCCGAATTCTATCTATTTAATTGGTGAAGTGGGTGAGCGGTGCATCACCTTTTTAGATTCTCCCCACCCCAAGCTGAAGGAAGATTTGCCATATTTACAATACTTTTTTGGCAAAGGCAAGCACATTAGTGTAACGATGAGTAGTATGTTCAAAAGCAACCTTGCGTGGATGCGGAAGCACAATTTCTATTTTTGGGATGATGAAGGCGAAGAAGCCTTGAATATGTTGGTATTTATACTTCCTTCATGATCTAAGCAAGGAGTTCAGATTTCTCAAGAAGACTTATCAGGTTAGATAGAATCTTTCAATTGGGCAGCTTATCCTATCCTTTCCTGAATGTATTAAGCCATAATTAGCGTAGATTCCGGCAATCATTCTCCTTAATCTATAGCATAATCCTTGCTTAAACCATACGTAGAATAAGTTTAAAGAGACCGTTGACCATCCACATATAGCAGATTTTTACGCACGAGATCTCGGTTTGGTGGGCATTTTCTTATCGTAGCTATGCCCACCCAATACACTTGTAGCATATAAGGCTTTACTCCATACCCAGATTATTCATCGGTCTTATAAAGCAGAGGGGATTTCGAATAGTGTTCTTTTTTACACATAAAAGATCTATGAAATTGTGGGATGAGAAAAAAAACTATTCCTCTTATCCCCCAAAGTAAAGCTGTTTATTATGTTTTAGCGAAAAAAGTATTTGACATAATAGGGCTTTCTGTGGCAGTTGGACAGATAATGAGATATGTATTTTAATGTACAAATAGGAGTGAACTGTATGAGGTTAGACAAGCGTCGCCTTATCCTGGTCTTGCTTGCAGTTTTTATCTTCGGATTATCGATGGTAACGGCGCAAAAGCAGGAAGCTGATGATGAGAACGTGGTTGCAGAATTTAGCGTGTCGGATGTTCCGGCCGATGACGGTTCTGGGTTGATGCTATCCTGGAAACCGCTGGATCGCAGCAAACGCATCATCGAGTATCGTGTTTACCGAGGGATCAAGCCCGATCAATTGTTTTATCTGGAGACCATTCAAGTTAACCCCAAAAGTGGTGTGGCTTCAGACCGCATGTATTATTATGACAATTCAGCCAGTGAGCTTTCGGATGTGAGTTTTCCCGGAAGCCTAAAATTGGAGAAAGGTCAACCCGATAATGGGATATTGTATCTCCATCCTCCTCGGGATCTTGAATTTACTGCATCTTTTTTGGAACATTTCCAAATGATTTCTCTTTCCAACCGAAGTCATTTTTACAAGCGCAGTAAACAGGTATTGGAAGACCCTGAAGCTGAAGAGATATCAAGCTATGCTGCCTTAAAGGCAAATCAACAGACAGTATTGGGTTTTTTAAAACCAGGTAAGACCTATTATTATACTGTTGTGGCAGTGGATGAAAGGCAGCGCTTGTTGCCAAATGCTACGGTACAATCTGGAATTCCTTTGCCCAATCGTCCAGATCCTTCCCCCGCTTTGCACAGCGTGTTGATGGAAGATGATCAAGAACTGCGCTTTGAGTGGGATTATCCAATATATAAAAGTGCCTTAATTCAATACCGCATTTGGCAGGTGGCAAATATTTCGGCAGAAAACTGGAGCGAGATGTCCTCCGAGATTACTTCTTTGGAAGGCATGGGCAAACTTGTAGCTCAAGGTCCGGTTGGCGGCGGGGTGTTACAGAATTATACCAAAGTGGAAGTGGGCGAAGATATTGGCAGTTACAAAGAGGCAAGATTTACCCTAGAATTGATGGATAGCTATGGCAATTCATCTTTTTCACCCCTATCTGAACCTCGCATTCTAACCAGCCAAGCCTTACCGCCCCGTACCGATTATTGGGTAGAAGATAAACCTAACGATAAGGGAGATAGACTATCGGTGGTTTGGGATAATCCCATAGTTTTTGTGGTAAAAACCACTTCCTTAAATAAGGAGAATACACGCTTACGAGTAAACTATCAGCTCAATAAAACTGAAAACCAGCAAGTGAATGATATTTGGTTTACTTTCTCAGATCCTGAAACGGGTAGTGAGATCTCAACCATTAAAGAATTCTATCAGGACGATAGCATCATTTTAAAGCTTCCCAATGGCTACGATTTTAAAAAAGGAGTTAAGGTATCCATCAGAATGACGGGTGAACCTGAAATTCCGCAAGATTATATCATAGAACAGGATTTGGAATACAATCCCGCTATGATGGCGCTTTTGCCCGGTAAAGCATTATATCGTAACGGCAGGGATGTTTCGAAAATCTTCAATGTGGTGTATCGTAAATACATGCATTCACCGGTATGGCGACTGGTGATGAAGAACACCTCGTTCGACAACTCTTTAGATGTTTCCATTCCCTTTGGTGCTAATGCACAAAAGCTGGTGCAAGGTATCAGCTATGCCAAGGGGGATTCACTTATCTTGCATCTGGTAGAAGGTGATGGAGTGATACGCAAAGCTCGTCCTTTAATTGCCGGAGAACGTAGAACACCGGTTACTCTAATGTCTCACGAAGTGGATTTTGTTTGGGATTCGGATAATGAGGTGTTGGTACGCACCAGCATCTTTAAAGATCGCGCCCAAGAGATGCATGAAAGCACTGTTGCCGAAGCCAAATCAAAATTAGCGGAATTGGAAGCGGCAAAAACAGATGCAGACGAGCAAGTTTTAGCGGAAATTGAAGCTCAAATTGAGCACTATCAGGGGATATTGAATGCTTATACACAAAATGAAACGGTACTACATGCCTTAAACGCCAAGAATAACCGAGCCCGCCTCAACGAAGTTCTAAAAGCATACGATGCCTTTATGCGAAGCCAATCTTTCATGGTGGTAAAAACCGATAGCAAGGGCTTGTTCGTGGAATCCTTACCAGAAATGGAAGATGGCAAAATTGTGTATCATGCGCCAATTTCAAACTGGTTTGACAACAATAAATGGGTAACCCTGTTTGCAACCTTATTGTTTGTTATCATTGTGGTTGTGTTTGTTAATTTTGCAAAACATGGCAAAGACCTTTATATACGCCCCATAGCAGGCTTACAAGAGATCGATATTGCCATAGGTCGCGCAACCGAGATGGGACGCCCAATGCTTTACTGTATGGGTAACGGAAGCATCTCAGATGTGGCAACTATAGCATCTATGGGCATCTTGGGATTAGTGGCACGCCGTGCTGCAGAATACGACACCAAGCTTATTGTGCCCTGTTATGACTATATTATCATGCCTATCGCCCAGGAAATTGTGCGTGAGGCACACTATGCGGTAGGACGCCCCGATACTTACGATAGAAACAATGTATTCTATCTTACAAATGTTCAGTTTGCCTATGTGGCAGGCGTGAATGGTATCATGATTCGTGAGCGAATGGCGACCAACTTCTTCTTGGGTTATTTTGCAGCGGAAGCGTTGTTGATGACGGAAACCGGTAACACGGTTGGAGCCGTACAAATAGCGGGCACCGACGCAGTTACGCAGATTCCGTTCTTCATCACCACTTGCGATTATACCCTTATTGGTGAAGAGCTATATGCTGCGAGTGCCTATCTGAATCGTGAACCGATGCTTTTGGGAACCCTGAAAGCGCAGGATTACTTCAAGTTATTCATCCTGTTGATTATGATTGTTGGAGCAATACTATCCAGCTTCGAGATAACGGGATTAACCACTTTGCTGCCAGAGAAATAAACGAGGATATCAATGAAGAAGACAATTCCATTACTAATCGTTATTCTTGGAGGTCTGATCTGGGTTGCCTGGGCATTTAGCCCGCACTACGTCCTTCAGGAAGTATTCTATAATCAGTTCTATCTGCCTTGGGCTTATGCATCATCATCATTTGCAATGCTCTTAGGTGTGCTTTCGCTTACTATGATGCACTCTGCCAAAATCAAACGGAGAGCGCCTAAATGGCAATATAGCTATTTCTTCTTTGCCAGTTTTATCATTACCTGTCTGGCGGGTTTCATTGGTGGAATCCAGAAGGGTAGCCTGTTTATGTGGATGTTCGAAAATGTGCAAATGCCGATGAGCGCTACCATGTTTTCGCTTTTAGCTTTTTATATGGCTACTGCTGCGTATAAAGCTTTCCGCGCCCGTAGCCCGGAAGCGACCGTGTTGCTGCTGGCGGCTATTGTTGTGATGTTGGCACAAGTACCATTGGGTGTGCAAATATCCAAACACCTTCCCACAATATCGCAATGGATTCTGGACGTTCCGAACTTGGCATCCAAGCGCGGGATAATGTTGGGCGTGGGTCTTGGCTCAGTGGCAACATCATTAAAGATATTATTAGGCATCGAACGCTCCTATCTGGGCGGCGGTGATTGATCCAGGTGAGGTAAAAATGAATATTTTTGAAAGAATGCAAAAACTAGACCGCCGCTGGATCTACATCGTTGTAGCACTGGCTATTATTATTCCGCTTACAATTCCGTATGATTCGGATAACGTAACAACTCCTCCTACCGAGAATTTATATCAGATGATAGATAGTTTTGCCGGTAGAGAGGATAGAGCTATATTGATGAGCTTTTATCATGATGCGGCAACTATGCCTGAACTTTTTCCGATGGAAGTGGCAATTCTTAGACATTGCTTTGAACGAAATGTGAAAGTCTTTACTCTTACATGGTTCCCGGCTGGTGCGCCGATCATCGACTATGCAATAAATAGTGTTAAAGAAGAATTTCCAGATATCCAAAGCGGCGTAGATTATTGTAACTTTGGCTACAAACCTCAAGCCTTCGCAATGGTATTGGGTATGGGTGATAACATTGCCAATACCATGAATACCGATGCCGAAGGACGTAAGCTGGAAAACCTGCCTATCATGAAAGGCATCAACAACTATAGCGAAATGAATTTGGCGATAGAATTCTCCGGTTCTTCCGCTGGCGGTATGTGGATTACCTATGCGCGACCGAAATATGGACTGAATGTGGCTGTAGGAGTAACCGCCGTGATGGCTGCCGATATGTATCCTTATCTGCAATCGGGTCAGCTTATCGGAATGCTTTCCGGACTCAAGGGTGCTGCCGAGTATGAAAAGCTGGTGGATATCTTTGCCGCTTATCGCGATCCGGTAATTGATTATAGTGTAGAATATGATGAAGATGGTAATAGAATTCTTCCCGGACGTCCCTTCGGGCGTGAGATATTGGAAGATGACGCCAGTAAGAAATTATCTCTTATCACAACTCAAACCAGAGCTGTGTTTACTCCTAATGAATTTGCCGCATTTAGTGCTAAGTACCCGGAAAACTTGGCTATGCTGAGCAGTATGGGTAAAAAAGAAGACGATAAAGTTGTGATCGATATTACCGAAATCACCCCCGAAATGCGCACTCAAATGGGCGAAAGGATGTATCGTGAGATCGATCGGCTTACGCGTAATACCCTATATAAATTCAAGGTGGCGCGTATTGGTATGAACGCTCAGAGCGTTGCCCATATCATGATCATCGTCTTCATTGTATTGGGAAATATTGGGTACTTTATCCAAAAAGCCCGTGCGGCAAAAGACTAAAAGGAGGATGAAATGAGTTTTGAATTATTCAGCAATCTGGTTGGAGCTTTTTTCACTCTGTGTATATTCTCCTTCCTGTACAAAGACAACCCCTTCTACCAGGCGGCGGAGCAGATGCTTGTGGGCATCTCGCTAGGCTATGGCTTGGTCTATACATATAACCGTGTGTTTGTGCCCTATGTGTGGCAAACTATCGTAATCAAACATCAGTTTGTGCTAATCATTCCAGCTATTATGGGTATCCTTTACCTCTTCCGTTTTTCACGCAAGTTAGGTTGGCTCTCTCGCTATCCAATTGCCTTTTCGATGATGGGGGTAGGTATGGGCGTACCGATGGGAATCCATGCTGCTATTTTGGTGCAGATGCGCCAAGCAATGGTGCCACTGGAATCGGTAAACCTAATGCTCATTCTTATCGGGACTATAGCTGTGCTTTTGTATTTCTTCTTCTCGAAAGCTCATTCGGGAATATATGGCAAGTTTGTGAATGTGGGCAAATGGTACATGATGATTGGTTTTGGAGCTTCATTCGGTTTAACCGTTATGGCTCGTATCTCGCTCTTGATCGGGCGTATTCAGTTCCTGGTCAATGATGTTTTAGGTATCCTCAAATAAATAATGGATAAATCCCGGCACGGACTAATATCTGTGCCGGGACATCCGTATTTACGAACATACGGGGCAACCCGCACACCGAAACACCCTTATTAACGGGGATATAATGAAAAAAGCTCTTTTACTCTGGCTTGTGATAGTGCCGATTATACTGGGCATCACAGTTCTTAATGCCTCAAGTTCTACCAAAGGACAAATTGAGGAGTTTGAAGTATCGGATTTGCCGGATGACAACGGCAGCGGTGTTATTCTTAAATGGAAACCTCTCTCCAAAGAGAACCGCATCATTAAATACAATATCTATCGGGGAGTTAGCCCGGATTCTCTGTTTTTACTTACCTATCTGGAAGTGGATTCTCGCTTAGGGGTTTTAGCGCCATATTTGTATTATTACGATACGGGAGATCAGCCCTTAGCAGAGTTTGAAACTTCACCTATGCGCCTGCGTAAGGAGAAGGATCAACCAGAAAATAGCCCGCTATACGATAAGTTTCCGCTCAATCCAAAGCTTCTAAGCACAGTATTGGATAGGTATAACATCTTGGGGGTAACTAAGGCGCGGATATTACACAAACGCTTCCACTCCATCATCAAAGATGATACTCACTATGCAGGGCTCAAGCTTACCCACATGGATGGCATCTACGCCTTTCCCAAAGAAGGAGTTCCTTATTATTACAGCATTGCCGCAGTGGATGAACGGGGCTTTGTTTTTCCAGGAACAGAGGTTCAGAGTGTTGCACCCATAGATAATCCACCAGATGCAACAGCAATATTGCATGCCGCGTATATTACTGATCAGGGCTTATTCAACGTGGAGTGGTTACCGCCTAATGGGGCATCCGATATTGCTGCCTGGCAAGGATGGCTTGTACCAAAAAGTGTTTTACTAGCCCCTAAAACACTTTCCGAAAACTGGATGGACTCTGCGTTTCAGATTTTTGAGATGCCCAATATGAGCAACAGCTCAGCATATTACAACAGCATAGAGTTTGATGCTTCAGAATTTGATCCAGAGCAGTTTGTCCCCGTTTTATCGTATTTGGATTATGCCGGTCAAATGGCAGCGGTTAGTGCCAATACATATCGTCATATAGATAGTAGCGCACTTCCGCAATTTCCACCCTTCAAAGTGATGGATAAAGCCAATGACAAGGGCGATAATATGCTGATATCTTTTGGTAAGCCCTTAGCATATATAACTCTTGCAGAATATACAAGTAAGAAGCACGACAGAATAAAGCTAAATTACGAGATATCCGAAAACGAGAACTACATTGTAGATAAGGTCAAATTTACTTTCAGAAGCAAGGATGGACGTGAGATTGGCAGCTTTACCGAGAAGTATGTTGATAAGGTGATTAGTTATCGCATTCCAAAAGAGTTTACCAATATCAAGCATATCAATGCTGAAATAGCTGTGCGGTTGCTACATAGTAAAGACTATGAACCGGAAGTGGTTAGTCAGCAAGTTGTATATAACGAATACTTCCGTCGCTTCCAGCCCCAAAGCACCTTCGTAAATGATGTGGACATTTCCAAGTTATATTATGATGTGTTGCAACAATCTAAGTTAGATTGGGACTTTTCAAACGGCATTCGTGCTAATGCGCTTACCCGTACCTACGATCACATCATTCCCTTTGAAGATGTAGTTTATGAACCTATATCCGGTTATGATGAAGCCTCCGACAGGTTCCTCATCAATTCCAGATTGGGAGTTGCCGCCGATATCGAAAATGGCTTTTATTTTGATGTACCTCCACAGAAAGAAGCTTTTAGCAAAGAATTGAAAGAAAAGCAAGCCAAAATAAGCCAACTCGAGGCCGAACTTGCCGCAAGTGAGGGCGAGAATCCCGACATGGTAATGGAGTTGGAGCAACTGAAAGGTGAATATGACTTTATTATTAACCATCCCGCCTATATCGAAGCAGAAGCCGCTCCCAACGAAAAAGCCTGGCTAAAGGTTATTCTTTCGTGGCGTGAAAAAGCGCAACGTTCATATCGTTATAAGCTGGTTGCCACAGATACAAAAGCTGCTTTTAGGGTTTCTGATATATACACCGGTGATGGCGATAAGCAGTGGTTCTATCCCATATCCCAATGGTTTGATACCACCAAGATCCTTACTCTTTTTGCAACCATTCTACTTTTGATATTGGTTGTGTACGCCATTATTATCACCAAGAAAAAGGAAGTGTATATCCGTCCTATAGCCGGTTTGCAGGAAATAGATAACGCTATTGGACGCGCCACAGAGATGGGGCGTCCGGTGATGTTTGTTCCCGGCTGGGGCACACTGGGAGATGTATGTACTATTGCCAGTTTGATGATTCTGGCTCAGGTAGCAAAAAAGACTGCCGAATACGATATCCGTTTAATTAATCCCCATTGTGACTATATGGTATTGCCTCTTGCTCAGGAGATTGTTTCCACTTCTTACAGCGAGATGGGGCGACCGGATTCTTTTAACCAAAATGATATCTTCTTTATTAGTTATGATCAGTTTCCCTTCTGTGCAGGCGTGAACGGTATTACCGTCCGAGAAAGGGTTGCAACCATCTTCTATATGGGTTTTTTCAATGCGGAAGCCTTGCTTTTAACCGAGACCGGAAACCAAACCGGAGCCTTCCAGATTGCCGCCACAGATGCTGTAACCCAGATTCCCTTTTTCATCACTACCTGCGACTACACTCTTATTGGCGAAGAATTCTATGCTGCCAGCGCATATCTATCCAAAAACCACGACATGGTAAGCATGCTAAAAGCTCAGGACTATTTTAAGTTGGTTATAATACTGGGAATATTGGTGGGGACAGTGCTTTCCACCTTAAATATTAGCGGCTTCATTCATTTGTTCCCGCTGGAGTAAGGAGGAAATAATGATAAAGATTCCTACTTCCACTTTAAAGCGATTACCTCAATATTTGGAAGTCTTGAAACGCCTTAAGAAAGCCGGATTGAAAGAAGTATCCGCCACCAAGATATCTGTGTTTTCGGATATCCATCAAACACTTGTGCGCAAGGATATCTCTTATACTAACATTGCTGCGGCAAAAACAGGGTATCAGATTGGCCATTTACAAAATGCCATTGAAGACTTGCTGAATTGGAGTGATACCTCCTCCAGTTTGTTAGTAGGCGTTGGCCATTTGGGAAGCGCATTGTTAGGATATCAAGAGTTTTCTCAGCGTGGTCTCAGCATAATTGCCGGCTTCGATAACGATCCCCAAAAAATTGGCACCAACGTGCATGGCGTGCCGGTTTATTCGGCATTGGATTTCACTGCTATGGCAAAGAAGGAAAAGATTCGTATTGGCATTATCACGGTTCCGCCAGATAGCGCACAATTGATTGCAGATATAATGGTACATAGCGGCATCAAAGCCATCTGGAATTTTACTCCTCACAAAATCATTGTGCCTCCAGATATCATCGTAGAATACGTAGATATGTTTGCTTCTCTGGCTGTGCTATCTCGCCGCTTGGCAGAGCAGCATTAAAAAGTAGATTCCATGCCCGGGTGGATATTTAATTCTCCGGATTTTGCCCATCGCAAGGTCTTTACGGGCAATACAGAACAAAAACTAATAAATAACACATAGAGGTTTAAACGATGGCACTTGATTATCAACAAATCATGGAAAAAATTGGCGCTCCCAAAGCAGAATGTGCGGCGTTGATCGAAAAACTACGCGGCTTAAGTATTCCCGCAGACGCCCCCTTGGCAGAGTTTTTTACACATTATCGTGAAATTGCCCTTAGATCTTGGGATTACGTA
>JAJBBD010000075.1 GCA_020532355.1 Candidatus Cloacimonadota bacterium
AGAGCAGAGGTACTTCTTCCATATCGAACAGTACGACATTGATGAGCTTAAGCGCCGATACCCCAAGTATGCCCAGGATATCGATGCTGCACACTCGCAGAACACATTCGACGAAAGCCTGGACGTTGTGAATGTGGTTACGCTTCAGTACAAAAAAACGATCACGGTAGAGAAAATTTTCATTGAAGATCAGGATAGCGGGATCTCGAAAGAGTTTCTATCCGCAGAGTGGGATGAGCTGGTGCAGAACGCAGCCAATGATCCCGAAACAAAGGCTATGTATGAAGCAAGCGGCAGCCGCATTGGATACCAAGAATGGCTGTGGGAAGGCATGTTCCTACCGGAAAAGGTAACAAAGATTGGGCCTTTTGAGAGTGAGGAGCCAGCAGTATTCCAGGCTATATTCCTGGAGGAGCTTCAGCTCACGCTGGAAGAACCTCAGTATGTCGGGAAAAGGTACGGATACTTCTTTCTGGTGGGCTACCACAACCCGGCCTCTGCCTATCCGCTGGGGCTAGCCTACTTCATGCGGGACATGCTTGAAGCATCGGTTGCGCTGATGACGATCCTGATGATACAGGTTGGGAAGCTGTACAAGAATGAGAAAATTATCCAGCAAGGCGCATTGGTAAACGAAAAACAATACGTAGAGGAGGGTTACAAGCTGGGGATTAACCCTATCGTGGACGAGGAGTGGCAGCGCCAGCACCCAGGAGTTGATGCGGTCAAGAACCTTCCCCTTCCAGACTTCCCCTCTGCCATCACCATTTTGAACGACCACCTGGTAAACGCACAGAAGACCACATCTGGCGCCGTAGACGCGGCTATTGGGCTAGCCTCATATTCCGGGGAGTCCGGAGTAAAGGTGGCGCAATTGCAGATGGCGAGCCGGATATACCAGAAGGAAGAATTCGACGGATTCCGCAGATTCTTGGTCGATGGCTGCACGTGGACCATGGATCAGATCATCCAATTCAGGAATTATCCGCACAAGATCCCGGGGCTGGATATGGATAACCAGAAAGGGTTGATAGACGTAGCAACAGATAGTAGTAACCGGCTGGATGCAGACAATTACTACGTGAAGGTGACCATCCAGGAGAACCAGGAAACACTGAAGCAGATTGAGAGGGAAGCAATGATGGAGCTCAATAATCGTGGTTATGTTGGTGGCATCGACCTGATGAAGAGCCTCGATATCTCTTCTCCTGACAAGAAAATGGAACACGCCCAGCAGGAAAGACAAGAGCTTCAATATGTGCAACTTATCCGTAATAATCCAGAGCTGATGCAGATAATTGACCAGTTTGTGGCGGCACAGGAGAGCCAAGAGAATGGAAAGCAAGCCTCCCAGCCGACTTGAATCTCTGATTGACATAATAAATAACTTGACAAGTAATCGGGACTACGCAAAAGTTGAAATCGTAATTCAGGCAGGCTCGATTGAGTTTGTCTCAGTAAGTAAGAAATATAAGTTCGCTGCCCACGAAAGGGAACAACCCGGAGCAGATAACTTAGTGAAATAATCGGGTAAACGGAACGACCGAAGGCGCTCGATCTCAGCCATTAACACCGGCTGGAGATCGAGCGTTTTTTTTGCCCTAAATTTCGAGCCACCCGCTAAGACGGGCAAACACAACGAAATAGGAGAAACAATGCCAAGAGAACAAGAAAGCACAGCCGAAGAGACAATGCCAGTAGAAACGGAGAAGCTCACGGTAGATGGAAAGGATGTCACCATTGAAAGATCGGTTGATAACGCCATCGAGGTAAAGCTGCCGGAAGGACTGGACGATGCTGAAAAAGCTGAGTTCATCAAAAAAGTGGAGACGGGCAGCAAGCTCGTGGGGTCCTACTACCGGAAATTGCAGGAGACGAATGAGCGGATTAAATCTTTGGAGGAAAGAGAAAAAGCTCTTGACGAAAGAGAGAAAAAGCTCACAGCAAAAACGTCAACTGACACCGGAGAGATCGACCCAGTTTGGAAGCGCCTGGGATTGCGAAGCGAAGAGGACGAAGAAGACTTTGCTATAGACAATCCCGCAAAGTATCAGAAAGCCCTTGCTGATTATCTGAAAGCAACGGCCAGGCAAGAGGCTTTATTGGAACTTGAACAGCGCGAAAGAAAAACCAGAGCAGAGCTACAAGAGCAATTGTTAGCACAACGGATCACGGCAGCCGGGGCGGACCCGCAGGACGTTAAGGCGTTTGCTAATTACTATGATATCCCATTTGGGGAGAAAGCTTTTGAACTGTACTCCAAACAAAACTCGCTAAAAACAGACCCGATTATTGACGCTCAAATCAAAGCGCAGCGCAAACAGGTGCGCTGGATAGATCCGGGAGATCGCACCAGCGTTACCGGACTGATAGCAAAGCTACAGAAAGACCCGGACAGCTTAAGCGAATCCGAGATCGACACGCTCATCGCTGCGCGCAAGAAAACGTTTAGCGAATAAGGAGTAAAAGACAATGACTCGCGAAGACATTAAATCGCTTGGTCTGCAACCACTAGACCTTAAACTTCGGGCAGAGGTAAAACGTCACCTCTGGTTCAGTAGGTTTAAGGGCAGCGTGAAGAGCGGACGAGACTATAACAACGATCCCACGCTTCATGCATCGGGATCTCCGATTGAAGTTAACAACAAAATCCGCAGCATCGGCTATGGCGATCGACTGCTGATCCCCATGGAAAAAGACCTTGCAGGAGCTCCGACTCTGGGCGATGCTGTACTGATGGGCAGAGAGGAAGAGTCTGCAAGAGCATACGCCAAGGTTGGATACAACCAGGTCCGCCATGCCATCCCGGTTCAACTTGGGAGCATGGACAAAGCTAGAGAACGAGCGTTCCGGGCAGCCGAGGACAACCTTCAGAAACTAGCTTGGTGGCAAGCACAGTATGAGAACTACAACATCCTCACATCCATCTACGAAGGCGCGAGCGAAAACCTGTACACAACCACCACCAACCCAGACTACGGTCAGGGACTAGGCATCCCGCGCAGATACCACCCCAACTTCTACCGCTACAGCACGCTTGGCTTCAATAAGATCGGCGCTGCCGGCAAATTCCCCACTGCACTTGAGGTATACGATGCTGCTGTCGGTACTAACGACGGCGGCGTAGACACAACGAAGTCTTTGGACGCCAATTGTGTCGCGATGGCTCGCCTCACCGCCATGCGCAAGGGGATCAAGCCATTGGTGATGGAAAACGGATTTAGCTTCTGGCCCTGGCTGATTACCCCGGAGCAAGCAATTTCTCTGGTCCAGACCAATGAGTTTAAGGCTATGGCCCAAACTCAGGTATGGAAAGAGGTGAAGAGCCATCCCTGGGTGAATGGTGCCATTGGCTACTTCGGCGGATTTGTGTTCTTTGAGGACGTGATCAGTGTTCGCGGATTCTCTACTTCAGACGGCGCGTCAACCGGCCTGAACGTATTGGGTACTACCGAACTGATAGCGGACAGCGACATCAAGCAGAACCCCAGATTCCTGCCGCAAGAAGGTCACCTCACTCACTTGGTGGGGACCACGAAGGCGAACCATGTATCCATAATCTTTGGAGAGAGCTTCATCGGCGAGGCCCTTCATGAGAACCTTGGATTCGCTACCGAAAGCCAAGACTATAATAACTGGCAGGGATTGGGCGCCTACACCAAATATGGATATGAGCGCCTGGATTTTGTGCCTAAAGCTCACGTGCAGTATCTCGAAGGTACTGAGGCAGGAATAGCCAACATCACAAACGTATATAATCGCAGCTCTATGCTGATTATGACGCACGAGTAAGGAGGTCATGATGCAAAGTAAAGATAGATCCCGACTCATGAACATGGGGTTAGTGCCATTCAAGGTATCTATCCCGCTAGCTGTTCCCGCCGCAAGCGCGGTGGCGTATCATTACAAGCCCGCGTTCCCGTGCAGGCTTATAGACGCAAAACTAATGGTCATTACCGCCCCCGATGATACGGCTGATATAACCATCACGAAGGATACCATCGCAGCCCTGGACACTCCCGTCAACAAACTGATTGCAGGTGCTACCGCCGTAGCAGTGGCCGATAGCGATCTGTTCACTATCACCACCGGGGTGGCTGGTAACAAGGCTGTTCTTGGGGTCCCCGGAGACAATTATAAGACGGCTCAATTAGTCGATGTTGGCAACAGAGAAGCGCTGAAAATTGGCGTCCCGAAGGATACGGATCCTCTCGATTCTACCCTGATTCTGGAATTCATGCCGGTTTAATGTGCTAATCACAAGAAAGTGGGAGGGGGAGCAATCCCCCACCCTTAAAAGGAAACACTTATGAGCGATAAGATCAACGGAACAGAGGTTGTAACAGAGAATTTCTGCGTCAGAAACAAAATTACGTTTGATGATGTGAAGTCCTTTGTTG
>JAJBBD010000076.1 GCA_020532355.1 Candidatus Cloacimonadota bacterium
AGGCCTCATGGACTTCAAAAGCAGGCGTGTAATTATGCACGGCCTTGAAGTCCAAACCGTTCATAAGATATTAAATAAGTGATAGTTAGTTTATGCGCTTTGAACTCCAATGCCTCAATTGGGTTTAAGGAACCGCAAAGACAATTTTCATTTTCATCAATCAGCCATCTGCACTTATCGGTAACTCTTTATAAGAAGCTACATTCTTAGTGTTTAAAACCGACAATATGTAAGCTGAGAAACTGTTGAACAAACATATATAGCAGATATTTTATGCCTGAGATATCGGTTTGGTTGGCTTTTTCTGATCGTAGCTACGCCCACCCTCCACCATTGTAGTATGTGGCTTTACTCCATGCCCCGATTATTCATCGGTCTTGCTGAGAATATGTTTCTAAGTGCTGTAGCTAAATATGAGCTAAAAGCCAATCCCTATTTCATTGCATCAAGCAATAGTTACCCATAGTTCAAGCCGGGATTCTCTTATGGCTGCGGGAGAATCTCGGGGTAAATTATCGCTAATTTATGTTTAGAGCAATGAGAAACAAGCTTGAAAGAATACAAAAGCCCGTAGTTTAATCACGGGCTTGATGGGAAAAATAATCGATACCGGTTTATTCTTTATCTAAGAGTTCATCCAGTTCCTGAAATGCTTGCGAGGCTTTAAACTGATTATACAGAGCTTCTTCATTACGGATTTGCGCAGCTAGCTTACGATTGATCTGTTCGGATGGGATCTTAAGCTGAACCCAAGTTTTGTAACGGTCGCCTTCCGCTTCTTTCACTTTTCTGGTTTCCATCTTGCCGGTGATAATTCCTGAAAATTCGGCATCGGTAACCGCTCTTACCACGTTTGAGCTGAGTGCCAGAACTTGAGGATCTGTTATGCCGGCTTCTTCCACATAGTTCTTCAATAGATTCTGGACATTTATCTGAACGTATTGCGCTGCTTCAGATAAGGCATTGGAGCGAGCAACATTCATAGACACATTTTCGTTGAGATTTGTACCTTGTCCATAGGTGAACACAAAGCTTTGATCTGCTTGTTCGCCCCACCAAGCAGGCCGATAAACGAGATCTCCATCTGCCTTAACTTCTTGCTTTTTGTTAGATGAGCAGCCAAAAATAATAATGGCAAGACTCAAGAGAATGATAGCCATTAGGGTTCTTTTCATGTTTTCCTCCATGCGCTTTTGCACATAATTTTGATATTTGAGTGAGTAAGTATTAAGTTTAGACGCTGCAAACAAGCTAAGGTTGGAGCAATATTGCACATCTATAGCCCCATCTGCCTTTGCAAGCGAAGATGTTCTTCGTAACTTTTACTAAAGACGTTGTTGCCCTTCCGATCCGAAAAGAAATAGAGATAATTATGTTGGGCAGGATTTAGTGCTGCCAGGATAGATTCTACTTGAGGATTGGAGATAGGGGTGGGCGGTAAACCGGTAATGCGGTAAGTATTGTAATCTGAAACAATCTCGGTATCTGAATTTGTAAGCACTTCCCTGCGGATCCCTCTTTTTTCCAAAATATAATCTACTGTTGGGCAACTTTGTAGAGCCATGCCAAAGCGTAATCTACGTTCAAACACGCCTGCCACAATAGGCCGTTCTGAAGAATTGCCGGCTTCCTTTTCGATGATGGAAGCCAAAATGAGCTTATCGTAAAAATCATCGATTTGTTGCATATCGATCCCGGCTCGATTGATTTTTCGGAAAAATTCTTGCGTCATGATAGAAAGAATTGTATCGGGAGAACTGGGTACTGCAAATAGATATGTTTCGGGATACAAAAAACCTTCCAAGCTTTTGAGGGGGAGTCCAGTAAGACGCCTTACCAATGCAGTATCTGTAGCGGCAGCATAGAGACTTTGGTAATCTGCCAAACCACCCGCTTCAATGCGCAATAATGTGCGATAAAGCGAAAAGCCTTCCGGAATCCTGATGCGAATGTTTTCGGAAACGCCATCATTTAAGCGCGAAACTGTTTGCCAAAGATTGCTGTTGCCGCCAAATACATAGGTTCCAGCTTTGAGGGATTTATCTGCCCGGCGAAGTTTGGCAAGGATGCGAAAGCTTTCAACTTGGGAGATTATTCCCGCTTTTTTTAGCTTAAGTCCAATAGTGCGTGCATTATCACCGGGATTAATGCGAACGATGCGTTCCAAAGAATTTTGAACCGTAAAAATCTCATGTGCAGCAAAGCCAAGCCCGATTAAGGCTAAGATAATTACCAAGATACTCAGGTATCGAAACTTTATCATGACTTTTCTTCATTCTCCAAATAAGATTTTAGGATCATCGCTGCTGCCATGGCATCAACCATTTTTCGGGATTCCTGCCAGCTTTTTCCCATTTTTTTGAGCTCAACTTCAGCTTCTTGTGAACTATATCTTTCATCGTAAGATACTACGGGTATTGACAAACTTTCCTGCAACTTTTTATAAAACTTTGCCGTTTCAATGGTTTTTGGGCTGTAGCTTCCATCTATGGCATAGGGCATACCCACAATTATCAAACCTGCGTTTTGTGCTTCCGCCAAGCTTTTTATTTGTATAAGTAATTCATCGAAAGGACAGTTCTCTAATACAGAATGGGCCTTTGCAAAAATACGTAAAGAATCTGAGAAGGCAATCCCTATACGCTTGCTACCATAGTCGATTGCCATAATTCTACCGGTCATATTTGGGATTCATCCCTCCAGATGATAATTTTCCACCCGCCACTTTCTTCCACCAAGTAGAAACGAGCAACTCCATTGGCAATATAACTACTGCCAGAGTTTCCATAGCTAAGAATAAGATCGAAATAGCAGGGGATTACAATCCAATCTTCACGTCCATCGGCTGGGTCTTGTTCCCAAAGTTCCTGAGGCGGTATTTGTAAGCGTAGCTCAATGGACTTTGCCACCGGCATTATGCCATCACTACTGCCTAGCTCAAACATGTTTTTTGTAATCTCTACCTCATAATCGTAACCCCACCATGAGTCTTTTATCCCATCACCATCCATATCGATGCCAATCTGCTGATACTCGCTGGAAAGTAGTTCAAACCTGTAATCTTTGTGCAACAACTGTCTAAAAACGTTAATGTTCTTCTCGCGATAGGATTTTTCCAAGTTTTGTAACAATTCTTCGGGGCTCCGGTTACGCACAATGGAAGTTGAGGTATCTATCAATGGAGGACGAAAAGGATTCTTACACGCAGATACAATTATGATGATTATAAGCAACAATAACTTAGCCGTTCTCATGTTTTAACAACCCCCAGGTACGCTCACTTGAACTGCGGTAATCATCCCATCGGTAAATATACCAATAACCTCCTTGGCGTAGGTAATGCAATTCCATCCTGCCGGAAGCGATTGTCTGTTCTTGTCTGGAATCTGTAGAAGTGGCTCTTAGCTCATAAACTCGATACAGCTTAGCCTCATTTGCGCTTATCACATCGGAAGAAGCATAATCTTGCAGGGTAACCTGAATATCTTTATAGCGGGCATGCAAGTTTAAAATCATATCCCGCTCATTTGCCTGATTTAAGGGTTCTTCAATGCCGTAATCCGCTATATCCTGCTCCGCAAAGCGGAAGATGTAGTCACTATGAAATATCCGCTCATAATTAATACTGTTGCGAGCATCTTCGTAAGCAAGGTGCAGATTGTTAAGTGCCAAATCCAAAGTAGTGGCAGAATTGTTCCATTGAGCCTCTTCTGATGGAAACTCAGAATCCCGCAAGCCAAATATATTGCATGCGGATAAAACAATTAGCAACAAGCTAAGCAAAGCGATATTTCTCATACGAACATCAAAGTACTGTTTGAAAATATGTCAAGATAAAATCAATCATAACAGCTTAGGTTTTGTAGTAGCTCTTGCATCATAGACTCCCGTTTTTGTCGCGCTACGCTATGCAAGGGAATTTGTTTGATAATATGCAAATGACGTAGTTTTTCCAAGATCACGTTTGCCGGATACTTTTGCAATAGCTGATGCCATAATTGGGGGTGTTCTTCCTTGTTCCAATATAAGCTCAATAGATGAGCATAATCTTGTAATACATTCAGTTCGTTAAAACTTAAGGCATCGGATGCAAGTACTTGATAGGGTGGTTGATCCATCCACAAATAGCCTAACTCTGAGGCAATCTTTAACATGGGTGTATCTGGCAAAATCTTTAGCATACCTAATTGTACTGCATCCGGCTCACATGCACACAGTTCATTTAATGAACGTATAACCGAGCTAAAATCTTCATTCGGCAAGCCGGCAATGAGATCGGCATGAATCCTAACCTGAGTTCTTGCCTTTAATTCTTTTAGGGCTTCACAGGTTTTGCTCCAGCTTGAAATCCTCCCACACTGCCTAAGCACATATTCATTAGTGCTTTGGATGCCAATTTCGAAACGTATGCGCCCTGGTGGTGCTTTACTAAGCTTTTGAATGTCTTGCTCATCCAGCAAATCCGGATAGATTTCGAAATGAAAATCAAAATCAAAATCACCTTTTATGGCAAAATCCCAAATAGCGTGTGCAATTTGCTTTTGAACGTTAAAACTCCGATCTATAAACTTGAGCGTCTTGGGCTTAAGTTTTGCTAATAACCGGAGTTCCCGGTTGAGCTTTATGAGCGAGTTTTCGTCTTGGACATCAAAACGCATTTCATGACGATTATCGCCAGCCGAAAGGCAGTATACACAGGAATAGGGGCAACCGCGATAGCATTCGTAATAGATTAAGTGATTCTGAAGAACCTCTTTATCTGATATTTGGTAAGGAAAGGGAATGTCTTTTAGAGGAATTGGAGGAATTTCACTTAGGTCTGCAGCTAAATCGAAGTTGTGCTTTGCTAAATATCTAAATCTTGCTTCTCCGGCACCCAATATGACTTTTGTGTTGACTGCGCTTTTGAAAGCTTGTGCTTCCGGGCCTCCAACTACGAATACACATTCAGGCAAAACTTTTGCTAACTCAATTTGCATGCTTAACCAATAAATCTTGTTCCAGATATATGCTGAAAAACAAATTATATCGGGCTTTCTGCCGTAGATATCTTCCATTATTTGGTGCAGAGGCTCCTTAAGAGTAAAAGCACACATTTGCTGGTTAAAACCCAGATCGCAGACAATCTCTCGCAGGTAATATAAGGCGAGATTAGATTGGCTCCAACTGCTATTTAAGGCGACAAAAAGAATTCTTTTCATGTATCGAAGTTTTAGCGATGTTATTATTGGTCAAGATTTTTCGTTTATTGGAAGAGCATACTTAACAAAGCATTGATGTTCTTGTTGACGTCAGTTCGGTTTCTGGTTAGTTTATATATCTGATAGAAAAATTATATTACCTAAACATAACAATATGTAAGTCTTCACTAAGAAGGGATTATGAAGCGGTTTTACGAGAAATACCAACACTATCGTGATGTAAGCAATGCAATTAAGAAAGCACAAAACAAAGATTTTGTAAAAGTGTTAGTTCTAGTGCTGGTGTTTTTCGCTATCCTTGCCCCTCTAAGCTCTAAACAGATCCGCGTAGGCATTACTCAAAACTTACCAAAAATGTTTTGGGATAGCCAAGATAAGCCAGCCGGCATTTTTATTGATATTCTAAACATTATCGCCGACACTGAGGGCTGGGAGATAGTCTATCATAAAGATACTTGGGAGAACTGCATTCAGCTTGTAAAAGCTGGAGAATTGGATCTTTTACCCGATGTTGCCCATAGCTCTGAACGGGAAAAATATATGGATTTTCACCAAATTCCTGTGCTGTTTTCTTGGACTCAATTGTATGCCCGCAAAGGATTAAATATCGGTTCACTTGAAGAACTTGCCGGAAAGAAAATTGCAGTTTTATCGGGCTCAATCCAAGAAAGCACAATAAAGGATATGATATCTGGTTTTAGCCTAAAAAGTGAGCTACTTGGAGCCCCCAGTTTCAATGAAGTATTAGCCTTGGTGCAAGACGGCAAGGCGGATGTGGCGGCAACAAATTATTATTTTGGTAGAATGCACGCCCATCAATACAATTTGGAAGAAACAGATATCATGTTCGAACCCTCAACACTCTTCTTTGCCACCCCCAAAGGGAAGAACAGAGATCTATTGCTTGCTATCGATAAGCATCTAGGCACATTAAAGAAAAGACCAGATACCGCTTATTATGAAATCTTGCATAAATATAGCGCAAATCCTCATGAATTTCAGCTGCCACTTCGGCTCTTGTGGGGTGGAATATTTCTTCTCTTTGCTCTCATTCTTTCGGTAAGTGCGGTCATAATATTCAAAAAACAAGTTAACAAACGCACTGCTGAATTGCGCAAGATTAACCGTGAAATGGAACTGCGCATAGAGGAACGAACCGAAGAACTTGCCTTGGCAATGCATAAAGCTCAGGTTGCCGATATGATGAAATCTGCATTTCTGGCTACCATGTCTCATGAGCTGCGCACTCCCTTGAACTCGGTGATTGGCTTTACGGGCATTCTGCTGAAAGAGCTTCCCGGCGCAATAAACGAAGAACAAAAAAAGATGCTTTCTATTGTTCAAGGTAGTGCTCGACACCTGCTCGCTTTAATTAACGATGTTTTAGATATTTCCAAAATCGAGGCAGGACAATTGGAAATGCACTATTCCGATGTGGAACTGCAAGTGCTATTGGAACAAGTTGTGGAAGTTGTTGCTCCTCAAGCAGCGACAAAAGGACTTGAATTGAGTATTAGAACAGGAAAATCACCCAAATTCATACACGTAGATGAGCGACGTTTTGAGCAGGTTCTTCTCAACCTTTTGAGTAATGCCATTAAGTTCTGTGAAAGGGGTGAAATCCAACTGAGTTTTAGTAAACAGGGTTCAAAGCTAATTTTGGAAGTGAAAGATACTGGGATTGGAATTCCAGATGAAATGCAGGATAAAATCTTTCATCCTTTTGTGCAAGTAGATATGGGTATAGATAGGAAATATGAAGGAACAGGCTTGGGATTGTTTATCAGTAAAAGGATAATCGAAATGATGGGGGGCGATATTATTCTGGAAAGCGAGGTAAACGTCGGAAGCACGTTTAGCGTAATTCTTCCCCTGCAAAACGAGGACACAAGCCAATGAGATCCGTTCTGATTATTGAAGATAACAAGGATAATTTCTTTTTGATGCGCTACCTTTTGGAGAATTCTGGATATAAAGTACTTGGGGCAGATAGTGGATGGATGGGCATCGAAATAGCTCTTTACAACAATCCGGATCTTATAATATTGGATATACAGTTACCCGGCATGGATGGATACTCCGTTGTTAGGCATTTACGAAAGCACTCCGAACTTGTTTCGACCCCGATTGTAGTGGTTTCTTCATTTGCTATGGCAAATAACAAAGAAATTGCCATCAATTCCGGAGCAAATGGATTTATCGAGAAGCCAATAGATCCTGATTGCTTTGTAACACAACTGGAAAACTATCTTAATCCATTAGCAGATAAGGAGCAATGAATGAGGATCTTAAACGTAGACGACAACTCTGATAATCTCCTCCTATTGCAAAGCCTCTTAGGCACAAATGATAACACTTTTTTTGACGCCAAAAATGGAAGGGAAGCTCTGAAGATTTTAGCCGAGCAAGAAATCGATCTTGTAATTAGCGATATTCTAATGCCAATAATGGATGGCTTTACTCTGTGTAAAGAGATTCGAAGCAACCCCAAACTTCACAACATTCCCTTCATTGTTTTTACTGCAACCTACACTGGTCAAAAAGACGAAGTATTGGCGCGGAAGATGGGTGCAGACGATTTTATTGTGAAGCCATGCGAACCAGATGAGCTAGTTCGCAGAATTGATAAAACAATTAAGCATCAAAACAGCCGCAATCGTTTGGAAGACATACAGACATATAATGATGAAACCGTGCTGAAACTGTACAATGAACGTTTGGTGCGAAAACTTGAAGATAAAATGCTGGAAATGGAAAATGAGGTTTTAGAACGCAAAAAAGCCATTGTGGCTCTACAAAGGAGTGAAGGTATTCTAAAGGCTACTCAATCACTAGGTAAACTTGGTGGTTGGGAAATTGACATGCAAAATGGGGAAGTATATTGGACCGAAGAAATGTATCGCCTGCATGATATTGAACCGGGATCAATATCTGGTGATGATTTGATTGCCGCCAGTTTAGAGGGATACCCCGAAGAGTCACGCTTAAAGCTGCAAGAATACTTTCAAACAATACGCGAAAAAGGAACTGCCTACACTTTGGAATCTTGGTTTACAACCCAAAAAAACCGAAAGATATATATCCGCACCAGTGCTATTGCCAAAATGGAAAATGGTAAAACCACACATATTCTAGGTATATTTCAAGATATTAGCGAACAGAAAAATGCAGAAATAAAGCACCAAGAGCTGATGCAGCAGCTCCGCCAAGCGCAAAAACTTGATTCTATTGGACAGCTTGCTGGCGGCGTAGCTCACGATTTCAACAACATCCTTACTGTGATATTGGGATATTCTGAGGAGATATTAAACACATTACATCAAAGGGACCCAATTAGACAAGACATCCAAGAAATAGCCAGTGCAGGACAGCGGGCAGCAACCCTTACAAGGCAACTCCTTACTTTTAGCCGAAAGCAAGTAATAAAACCTCAGTTAATGAATATCAATGAGGCTATTGGCAACCTCTCCAAAATGTTGAAGCGCCTCATTGGTGAAGACATCGATTTTGTATTAGATTTGGGTACTAATGTGCCCGAATTCATGGCAGATGTAGGACAGATCGAACAAGTTATTATGAATCTGGTTATTAATGCCAGAGAGGCAATGCAGATGGGAGGTACACTAACCATTAAAACCTTTGGTTATACTGCCGATGATAGTTTTTGCTCCAAGCATCCTATGATTAGCGGAAAGCATTTTGCTGTTCTGCGAATTTGCGATACCGGCTCTGGAATGGATAAAGAAACAATGGAACACATTTTTGAACCATTTTTCACTACCAAAGCCAAAGGTCATGGAACGGGCTTGGGACTACCCACCGTGTATGGGATTGTGCGTCAAGCCGGAGGCAATATCCATGTGGAAAGTACTCCTGGTAAGGGAGCCAGCTTTGTTATTTTGCTTCCTGCTACTGAACAAAGCTTAGAAACCCCAACAGCTCCAACTGTGCCTACCCATACCACCGGAAATAAAGAGCTGGTGTTGGTTGTGGAAGATGATCCTGCCATCTCTGATCTTAGCGGAAAAATTATCCAAAAAATGGGGTTTAGCGTAAAGCTTGCCTCAAGCGCAGATCAAGCATTAGTGATGATCGAAGATGAAGGATTGCGTCCCAAACTTGTAATCTCAGATGTGGTTATGCCAGGCTTGAGTGGCATAGAACTGGCTGCTATAATCAAATTCAAGCATCCTGAAATGAAGTTTCTACTGATGTCTGGATACACCGAAACCGTTATTGCAAAACATGGTGATGTAGATCCCAAAATTCCTTTTCTGCACAAGCCGTTCACTCACCAAGAGCTGTTGCATAAAATTGAGCAAGCACTAGAAACTTAATATAGATGTACTATACTGCTCCCATTATACATCATGATTACCAAAAACACGAATATAATATTTGGACCCTTACGCTTGGGTGATGATTCAACAAGTCTAGAAATAAATACAAGCCAGCATAAATGCGTAAACAAATGTTTATCTATTACTTAGCGCCCTATTTATGTGAGTAGCCGCCCATGTTCCGATTTAGAATACTGCCCCATAAACAATTCCTATATCCTATAAATAAAGTGGGATTATTTGCTCACTCGTTTATAATATTATATAAAACGACAATTTGTATTTTGCTTGAAGTTCTTTAATAAAGGAGTTTGTTATGAATGCAAGAGAAATTAGAAATGGCATCATGCTGTTAGGAGTACAGGATTGGTCTCGACGCTTGTTTGATTCTCTAATTCCGCTTCCAGACGGCACAAGTTACAATTCATATCTAATACCAGGATCACAAAAAACTGCGCTTATCGATACGGTTGATCCCGATTTTGAACATACCTTGATAAACCAGCTAAAAGAAATACCGAAGCTTGATTATGTGGTATCCCTGCATGCCGAGCAAGATCACTCCGGAAGTTTACCTATGGTGTTAAAAAAGTATCCAGAATCTGTTTTAATATGTTCTGCAAAAGCCAAACCACTTCTGATGGAGCATCTCAATATTCCTTTGGAGCGCATTAGAACCGTTGACGATAACGAAGAAATCTCTCTGGGAGATCGTACTTTACGCTTTATTTATACGCCATGGGTACATTGGCCAGAAACTATGAGTGCCTATCTACCCGAAGACCGTATGCTGTTCAGTTGCGATTTTATGGGTTCACACTTGGCGGGAACACGTATGTACGCCGGCGATGATCCCAATGTTTTGGATGCTGCAAAACGTTATTATGCCGAGATTATGATGCCTTTTCGCAGCATGATAAAATCGAATATAGAAAAGCTAAGGCCACTTGAATTTGACCTTATTTGCCCTAGCCACGGACCCATTTGGGATAATCCGGAAACAATTATGAATGCCTATGCTAAATGGATTTCTGATGCAAGTGAAAATAAGGTAGTAATCCCATATATCTCCATGCACGGCAGCACCGCCAAGATGGTAGAATATCTTACTTCAGAACTGGCAGATCGCCACGTGGAAGTTAATCTATTCGATTTAGCGGTTACCGATATTGGTAAACTCGCAATGGAATTAGTAGATGCAACAACAATTGTGATTGGTACTCCCACAGTACATGTAGGTCCCCATCCCAATGTTGCTTATGCTACAATTTTAGCCAACGCCATAAAGCCTAAAGCCAAGTATGCCGCAGTAATTGGATCGTATGGATGGGCAAGCAAGGCAGTTGAGCATATATCCGCAATGATACCGGCTCTGAAAGTAGAAGTGTTAGGTTCGGTTCTCTGCAAGGGAGAGCCCAATGCTAAAACATATCAAGAGCTTAGCGATCTAGCAGAGTTAATTGCCTCAAAGCATAATATATAATATACTTCTTCATGATTGATGCCCGTGCTTTAAGTACGGGCATCATATATTTTTTGAGTACAAATCTTCATAATTATGCGCTCAAATAGCTATTGTACATGGCTCAAGAAGCTAATATTGAGCTGATATTAGCCATTCTGATTGTAGAGAAAGAAGTTAGAGACCGTCGCATATCCATATATAGCAGATTTTTTGTGCACGAAATATCGGTTTTGTGGGCTTTTCCCGATCGTGGCTATGCCCACCCACAACCCTTGTTGTATGAGGCTCTGTCCCACGCCCAGCTTGTTTAGCGATCTTTCTAATATAAAAAAAGCTTGCCAAAAGAAGCATATCCTTAAATATAGGTTATTATAATACCCTTATGAGGATGGATATTAAATGAAACGGCTTGCGATCAGCATTCTGGCAATGATATTGCTGTTTGGCTGCGTGCATTATCAAGAAGAACTCTGGTTACATAGAGATGGCTCTGGCAAAGCTAAATTACGCCTAATCAACCGATCTCCCTATGAAAACACTGAGGAAATTCTCAGAAAAGCAGATCTACCCGGCATTAGCCTCGAAAGCTACAATGTAAGTCGTCAAGGACCGGATGTAATCTACGATATCGTCTTCAAATTCAACAATATCGAAGCTTTCAACAACGTTAACGACCAATTAGGTGCAGCAGATTTTTGGGGAAAAATAACTCTCAATAAAGAGCATGGTCGCCGCATTACGTTTAAACGCCGCATAGCATTGGGTAGCCAAGAAAATGATGATGAACTGGAAAGCTTTTTTAGTCAGATTCAGGGAGAGTATCCTACTTGGAGTTACAAACTTCACGTCCCCTGGAAAATCACCAATAGCAATGCTGCTCCCGAAAATGTAGATATCAAAGGCAAAACCATTACTTGGAACTACAACACGGCAAAGATGTGGAATAATTACGAATACATGAGTGCCGAATTTCGCAAAGAGCTACCTTGGTTTGTGTTCGTTATTGCCTTTATCAGCCTTATCCTTATTGTGTTTGTAATGTTTTGGCTCTTCCGCATTAGCAAAAAATCTCACCTTATAGATAGGGTAAAGCATCATTCTTAATGAGCTTCATACCAGTTCTTCCCAAGTCCCATATCTACCGATAATTCTACAATATTCCGATATTGGGCTGGCAAAGCCTTTTCCATTTCTGATTGAATAGTTTTAAGTGCTTCATCTATATAATCTTTATGCACCTCAAACACCAGCTCATCATGTACCTGTAGTATCATTTTTATGCGTTCTTCGGAGCGTATTATCTCGTCTATTGTCAGCATTGCTCGCTTAATTATATCTGCTGCACTTCCTTGAATAGGCATGTTTATTGCCACTCTCTCGGCTTCGCTTTGAATGCCTTTGTTTTTGCTGTAAATTCCCGGCAGTTCCAATACTCTGCCAAAAATTGTTCTCACTTGCCCTTCGGCTTTTGCTTGAACTATGCAATTTGCCCGATAATCTCGAATTGAAGGAAACTGAGCAAAGTAGCTCTCTATCATGCTTTTTGCCTCCGCTTGAGAGATGGATAGTTCTCGCGCAAGTTTCCTTTGACCCATACCGTAAAGCAAGCCAAAGTTGATTGTTTTTGCTGCCCGCCGCTGTTTCGAATCAACTTGAGATATTGGAATACCGTGTATTTGTGCGGCTGTTTGACGGTGGATATCAACTTTATCCTTAAATGCTTGAATAAGCACTTTATCTTGAGACATTAGGGCAAGCAGTCTCAGTTCGATCTGAGAATAATCCGCCGCTAAGATCAAATGATCTGCATCTTTTGCCACAAAGGCTTTACGTATCTCCCTGCCTATTTCAGTTCGTATCGGAATATTTTGCAAATTAGGATTAGTGGAAGATAGCCTGCCCGTAGATGCAACGCATTGATTAAAAGAGGAATGAATGCGCCCGGTAGTTTGGTTAACCAATTTGGGTAAAGCACTCACATAGGTATTCTCCAATTTCACCATTTGTCGATACTCAATCAATTTGGCAGCAATGTTATATTCTTCGGAAAGTGCTTCCAAAACGCTGTTATCGGTAGAGTATCCGCTCTTGGTTTTCTTTTTCGCCGGCAAATACATATCCTCAAACAAGAGCTTTGCCAATTGCTGTGTGCTGTTTAAATTGAACTCGTATCCCGCTTCGCTAAAAATCTCTTCACTTAATGCTTTAATCTTAGCATTCAATTGTTTCGAGATTGCGGCAAGAATCTTTTCATCGATTGCCACTCCATTATCTTCCATCCTCATCAAAACGGGCATCAAGGGCATATCCATCTTGTAGAAAACATCGTGGGCTGGACTCTTTATTAGCTTTTCGGTATATACTTCTCTGAGCCTGAATGCTGCCCAAGCATCTTCGGCAGCATAGAAACAGGCATCTTCTGGGCTCACCACATCAAAGCTGCTCTGGTTTTTCCCCTTGCCAATTAGTTCTGTGATAGGCATCATTTTATAATCCAATTCCCGCAAAGCGCACTCATCCAAAGAAAAGTTAAAATTTCCCGCATTTAGCACGTATGCTGCAATCATGGTATCAAAATACTTGGGGGGAATTTCCCAGCCATAGCGTTTTAATATAGCAAAATCGTATTTGAGATTGTGCCCCACTATCTCTTTTCCTTTTAATGTGTTATGCAATTTTTTAAGAGTTTCATACAAAGGCAAATTATCGGCAAGCTGATGTCCTAAGGGTAAATAGTATGATTGCTTTTTGTCCATGCACAGAGAGAGCCCCACCAAATTTGCTTCTCGTACATCCAAAGAATCTGTTTCGGTATCCAAGCTCACCACATTGGCATTTGCTATTTGCTCAAATATATAGTCCAGCTTGGCTAGACTCACTAATATAGCATCAAACTCTTGCTTAGAATTCTGTTTAGGTTGTTTGTTCGCAGGTTCAGTTTGAGAACTATCAAAGATATCAATCTGCATTTCTTTGGCTGCAACTGGAAGTTTTTCAGCTTTTATTTTTGCTTCAATCTTGCGCTGTAAGCTTGTTATTTCATATCGTTTTAGTAGCGGCAATGCTTTACTAAGAGAGGCTGGATCAAATGCAAGCTCTTCTTTTGGGGGTAAAGGCATATTGGCATCTCTAACAATTCGAGCAAGATATTGCGATAAAAATGCCTGCTGCTTGTTCTCTTCCAACTTTTTTCGGTATTTTGGCTCCACCTTATCAAGATTTTGATATATCGCATCCAGAGTGTGATGCTGCTTTAGTAGCTTCTTTGCTGCAACGGGACCAATCCCGCGCACACCGGGTATGTTATCGGAACTATCGCCAACTAGAGCCAAATAATCTATAAACTGCTCTGGACTCACCCCATATTTTTTTTCTACTTCTTGGATATTAATTATAGCATCTTTCATGGGATCGTAAATCTTACTCTGGC
>JAJBBD010000077.1 GCA_020532355.1 Candidatus Cloacimonadota bacterium
TATTCCTTAATCTTTCTATGCGATCCTCGATCGGAGGATGCGTCGTGAAGAGCGACATCTTTTGCTTGTTATTAATCTTGGCCAGAGCCAGGCTATCCTGCTTTTTTTTCCGGAGCATAATGGCGGCCAATCTTCTCTAATGCAGCAATTATGTTTCTAGCCCCGCTAGTCCCTCCCCAGTAGCCAGACCAATCTCGTCATGAAGATCTTCGGCACAGTCGGAGGAGCAGTAGAGTACGTGTTCCATAACCGCAAGTGGCTGTTCAGCATCGGCAAAGCCATCAAGGGAGTATTCTGATGCCTCCCATCAACAAACCCACCTATCCGGCAAACATGACTGAGGGTGATCTTCGTTTCGAAGCCTTGGTTGATGTCATGGTGGCAGACAAAATCTATCTTGGCTCAGGCACTTACACTGCGTCAGAGATTGCCAATGTCTATGCCACCCAAGACTCGATCCAGGATCACTTGGGTCTCAGCTTCGATCCTTTGGGTGAGCTTGCCGAGAAACCGGGCAAGGCAGACTCCAAGATCACCAAGCTCAAGACCCGGAACTATGCGATTCCCGGCAAGAGAACCAGTACGGTGGAACTCACCATCTCCGGACTTTCAGTTAAACAGAAAGACTACCTTGAGAGCAGCTTCTTCATGGGTAAGAGCATGACCATCGTGGTCACATCCACAAGCTTGGATCGGGTTGTTGTCTTCAATGGTCTGCGCTGGACAGTTGACTGGTCTGGAGAGGCTGATGGTCTCTTCTCTGTAGTCATCTCCACCGAGTTCTCCGGAATCACTGCCGGGAAGTTATACCTGTTCAAGGATATCCCCCTCGGACCCTAATCAAGAAAGATAAACCACAATAATCTAAACAAAGGACAGAACATGGATTGCCAATGTAAACCGGACGTAGCGGGGTCCCCACGGTACAACTCGTTGGACAGTGGGGTGCTCAAGAAGATAGACAATCTCCAGACTGAGATCTACGGCAACGGAAACAGTAACAACTCATTGGTGACCAGAATGGCGAGAGTGGATACGAATATGAAGCTACTTCTAACCGTCTCCACTACCCAATTCTTCATGCTGATGGGCGTTGCCATCAAGATGTTCTGGGGAAACTAAGAAAGGATTGAATTCTATGAAGCGAGAAGTAACACTCAGCTATAGCCAACTGCGGCAAATACTCTGCCTCACGATCTCGAACAAGACCTTGAAAGCCAAGCTTGAGGACTTCCTCTCCGGCAAGCTGACCAAGGTAAGTGAGGTGGAACTGCTTGAACTCATCTCTGAATCGGAAGCCGATAAAGAGCTTATCCGGATCATCTCCAACCAGGACCCGGACACTATGGACGCACTCGATGCACTGGAGCACGTATCCGCTTTTTTCGTCTATATCAGAGCCAACAAAGACAGGTTCAGAAGTTGGCTCGGGAGTTTCGGAATAGCGGTGATCACAGAAGCAAATACCCCTATGAGAGGTTCGAAATGATACTCAGAAAGCTTGGCTTCACTAACGAGGACTTCAGCACTCTGACTCTGCCGGAGCTGTATCTCCGGCTTTGTCTGGCAGACCCGAAAGGAGACGTATAATGGATGCATTGATCGGATGGATCGGAGGTAAACGCCTCCTGAGAAAGACTATCTCCCAATACGTACCCAAGGACATTCTTGGCTACATTGAGCCCTTCGGTGGTGCTGCCTGGATGCTGCTCTTCAAAGATAAATGGGGCGATCTGGAAGTCTATAACGATCTCGACTATCGCCTAGTTAATCTCTTCCTGCAGGTGAAGTATCATCCTGATGAACTGATCAAAGAGTTAGACTGGTTAGTTGCCAGCCGTAAGCTCTTTGGTGATATCCTCAAGCAGGAAGGCTTAACCGAGATACAGAGAGCTGCCAGGTTCATGTTCCTGATCACCAGATCATTCGGAAGCAAAGGTGACAGCTTCGGCACCTCTCAGAAGCGTGGCACTTCCAGTATGTATAACCGTCTGGAGCGCATCAAGGAACTGCACAAACGTCTGGATATGGTAATCATCGAGAACCTCTCTTATGAGAAGGTGATTGAGAAGATACCAAGAGCAACTTCTTCTATTGTGATCCACCCTACATGCTGGGTTATACCTATGAGAACTCCAAGCAGTTCAGTCATGAAGCCCTGAGAGACATCCTCAAGAGTATCAAAGGCAGGTTCATTCTATCATACGATGATAACCCGGAAGTACTGAAGCTATACAAAGGCTATGACATCAAGCATGTCACCAGAACCAAGGGCATCAACCGCAAGGAAGGCAAGAGCGATTTCAAGGAAGTGATCATCGCCAACTTCGATCTCGTAGATATCGATCAGGATACAGAAACACCCAAAACGAAAGCCAGAGCCAAAGAACTCAGGGGGATATCGTGAACAGCATCATCTCGTGGGTGGGTGGCAAGCGCCTCCTAAGAAAGAAGATACTGCCGCTCATCCCCAAGCACGACATCTACTGTGAAGTTTTTGGCGGTGCTTCCTGGATTCTATTCGGCAAAAGCCCCAACAAAGAAGACTGGCAGACCGGACCCAAGAGCAGATACACCGAAGTCTATAATGACATCAATGGTGATCTGGTGAACTTCTGGAAGTACATCAAGCAGCACCCTGAAGCTTTTGTTACGGAGTTGAATCAATACTTGGTATCAAGGGAGATGTTCGACACCTTCGCTCAACATGAGCCCAAAACCGAGCTGGAACGAGCTATCCGCTTCTACTTCAAGCTTGCCTGCAGCTACGGCTCCCGGTCAAAGAACTTCTGCATCATGCAGGGCTACAAGTATATGCCGCTGCGAAACCTTGAGAAGGTGAAAGCAGCCTCAGAACGGCTCAAGCAGGTGATCATCGAGAAGCAGGACTTTGAGAAGATCATTGCCCGCTTCGATACGCCAAATACCTTCTTCTACCTCGACCCACCCTACTACACAAAGGAGCATCTATACGACAGAGAAGACGCTAACGCATTTACCAAGCATGATGAGCTTGCTGCCATCCTGAAGCAGATCAAGGGGAAGTTCTTGTTATCCTACAATAACGACCCTTACATTCGCACACTCTACAAGGGCTTCACCCTTGATGAAGTTGAAGCGCAGTACACCGTCTCCGGTGCATTCCAGACTGAGACTGAGTTATTGATTAGGAATTATAAGGGAGAAACCTGATTTTGTGTTTGATGAATTGTCATCTACTTTCTTGGGTGGTTGACACGACCGTATGAACTCGATAGCATTGCTATATTTCTCTGCATACAATGGCTCATGCTTCAATTTGGAAAACAATTCTAATACAGCCTTTGTGTTGATGTTATGAGTGTCAAAATTGCCATCATGCTTAAACCAATAATACGCATATTTGCAAATTTTGGGGTACGGATCTTTGATTGGAACTTTGTATTCAACGAATCTCTTTTTCATCATTTTCAGAGCTTTGGGTTTCTTAGGGTCATCTTTTGCAACCATGTATTCGTATGAGCACTGGGCACTGGGTGTTAAAATTATGCCTATCCAATTAGTGGATTCATACCAATTTGATACTTCATCTATGGCATCTCCCATAACCATGCTATGCGTTTTGCTAAAAGTGAATTTGCCATAACTTATTGCACCTCTGAAGAATATCTTGTACTCCTTCATGTATTCCCAAAAGAAAACACCAATAATATGTGGTAGCGTAGAAAGTAAGTATCTTGAGTCTGACTCATCATTAGTCACTTTGTACGATAAGCATACAATAATTGTGTCAGATAGGCATAGAACATCTATGGTGAGGTTTTTCTTCGTGTCTGAATCATACTCATTTTTCTTAGTTTCGAGCTTATGCTTTAATCCTGACCAAATATCCCAAAATGAGATATCATTCCTCTTAGTAACGAATTCACGAAATCCCAAGATATCCAGCATCATAACATATCCAGTTTTTTCAATTGGCATATCTTCGAGAGTGGGTGCTTTGATTTGTGGTTTTGATTGTAACTTCTGCTGTATTGGTTCATTCTTTAACTCTGCGATTTTATTATCACGCTTATTCAGCAGGACAACTGGCAAATCTTTGGTAATCATATTACCTCCTCTGATCATATATATGCATTTCATTTACAGCGCTGTTTGCGTCAATAGGAAAATATGCCTGACCTAACTTTCAAACTGATCCTCGTCACTGACGATGCCAATGTAAAGCTTGCCGAAGTCAAGCAGGAAGCGGAGTCTACCCAGTCTGTGGTGGAGAAACCTGCTGCGGTTAAGATATCGGCAGAACAAGCTCTGGCTACCATTCGTGATGTCAAGATCGCTGTTGATGGAGTGATCGCTGCCGTGGGCGGCTTGGTGCGATCCATGAATAGCTTGCTTGATGCATCGCTGGTGCAAAGACAGGCTATGACACTGGCTTCAGTTGCCTTTGGCGAAGCTGCCGAGGAGATGGGCAACTTCGCTTCCTCGATGCAGCAAGTCACCAATTTCGAGGACGATCAGCTCTTGTCTCTGATGGCAAAGCTGTCCCAGACCTTCAAACTCAACAAGGATGAGATTCAACAACTGGTTCCGTTGCTGCTGGACTTCACAGAGGCCAATAAAGCCACCGGGATGAGCATCGAGAGTGCCTTTGACCTGATGGGAAGGGCACTGAACGGTCATACCGAGATGTTGGGTCGCTATGGCATCGAGCTTGATGCTACTCGGCTCAAGACAGAGGGAGTATCCTATCTGGTCGAAAAGCTTGGGGCCGATTATGGTGGCACAGCTATGGCTCTGGCAGATCTGCGTCTGCAGAATGCCAATGCCTGGGGAGATATCCAAGAGACCGTGGGCGATATGCTTACAGTTTTGATCAATCCTCTCCTGCAGGGTTTGCGTTGGCTGATGGATGCCTATCAGAGCTTATCTCCGGTCATGAAGGGCTTCGTAACCGGTATTGTCATTGCAGTTCCGGTGATCGCTACCATTACCACTGCCATCACTGCCTTGACTGCTGCCTATCATGCTCTGCAGCTTGCTATTAACCCGGTAGCAGGTATCATCGGCATCACAGTAGGTGCTCTGTCTGCATTGGGACTGGGTCTGGCAGCCGCTTCAATCAAGACCGATGTCATGGTCGAGTCACAGAAGTCAATGACAGACGAGATCAAGGAGTGCAGCCGCCAAGTCTCAATTGAAGCGGAGAAGTTCAACTTCCTTGCCTCCAGACTGCTGGAACTGAGATCTGCCACCAACCTTGCTACCTCCGACAAGACCGAGATGAAGAACATCATCCGGACAATGAACGAGCAGTATGGTGAGTACATCGGCAATATCGATTTAGCAACATCCTCATATAATGAGCTTGCCGCTGCTCTGCGTAGTGCTTCCGAAGCACTGATCCAGAAGCAGATAGCGGAAGTTTATGGAGAGCGGTATCAGGCACAGCTTCGAAGAGTAGCAGAGCTGCAAGTCCAATACAATGATCTGATGAAGGTCTCCAGAGAGAACCAGTCTCAGTTTATCCAGGACCGTGAGATGCTGCAAGGTGGTCCCGGTGACTACTGGAAGCTGAGTCCGGAAGGCATACTAAATGTGCAGATCACTCAAGTCAGAGACAACCTTAACAATGCCAAAGGTGATCTCAATGACTTCGCAGCCGCTTATCGCCAGGCTTTGATGGAACTACCAGACATGAGCTTAGGTGGTGGAGATAGTTCGGGTTCAACTAACACATCCCAATCCGATGCCCGACGCAGCGAGGAAGAGAGACGCTTGGAACAATTGCGGCAGTTGCAGCATAAGTATGATGTCCTGGCAATTGACGATGCTATCCTCAGAAAGCAGAAGGAACTTGAAGTTCAGCGAGATGCAGAGCTTGTGAAGGCTCAGGCTCTTGGTGCCTCGGAAGAGCTACTGCAATCAATCCGAGATCACTATGCCGATGAGTCAGTGAGAGTTGAAACGGAGGCTGCAGAAGCCAGAACCAGGCAGATCGAAGCAGAAACCGAGGAGAGACGCAAGGCTCTGGAAGAGGAGCGCAGGCAGCGGCAGGAATTGAGTGACATGCGCTTCAATTTCGAACAGCGTAGTCTTGAGTTAGCCGGACAGACTTGGGATGCTCAACTCAGAGCCATTGATGAATACTATGCCAAACGCAGAGAGAAGCTTCTTGCTTCAGGGCTAACCGAAGAGCAGATCACTGCCCAGTCTGAGAAAGCCAAAGCTCAGATTAGAGACCAGTATGAGATGCGTAACCTGCAAGGAGCCCAGCAGATCATGCGAGACCTTGCCAAGACCAGTGAGATCTTCGGCAAGAAAGGATTTGCCATGTGGAAGACACTGGCAATCGGACAGGCGATGATCGACACTTATGCTTCTGCTACCGCAGCCTATAAGGCTATGGCGGGTATTCCGATTGTGGGTCCCGGACTGGCTATCACAGCAGCAGCGGCAGCCATCGGAGCCGGGCTTGCCAATGTAGCTGCAATTCAAGCAACAGAGCCGCCCAAGGCAGAGACTGGTGGTCTATTAGTCGGCAAGTCGCATAATGAGGGAGGCATCCTGATTGAAGCCGAAGGTGACGAGTATATTACCGCAAAAGACAGAGTGAGAGCCTTGGGCAGGAACCTCTTTGATTTCCTCAACTTCGCTCCCATTGATAAGGTGAAGCTTGCCTTTGCCGGGCTTCCTATCCCATCAGTGCCCATTCCTCATTCCGTTGGCTCATATTATACCGCTGGTGGCTCTGTTTCTGGAAGAGGTAGTATGGATAGCATCATGGATACCATCGTCTCTGTGGTGCGGGTAGAATTTAACAGCCTGCGCCAGAGCATCTCTGATAACAAGCCCAATATTGAGATCAATGTCGATCCACTAAGTAATGACCCGGTCAAAGTCTCCGAGATCGCAGATACGGGCAAGATGATCAGAAGTGAGGTGTAGAATGTCTAATCTCTTCAAAGTTGATTTTGTACAGGGCAAGACCACTGCTGCCGACTATAACCAAGTGAAGCACAGCTTGGTAGATACGGTAAGCAATCGAGCTTTACTCAGCCTCTCGGTCTCTGCTGATAAGCTGCAGTCTGTATCTAACTACAGCAGAGAACCCAAACGGCTCGTATTTGAATGCTTCCCCACTACCTGGATACAGGATAACATCCTCTCCGGAAACAATGAACATGAGCGTTACATCTCGCACTTCGAGGTTAAGGTATATCGGGATACAGTTCTGTTCTTTACGGGCATCATCGATACATCCCAGTTGACATTTGATGTCAGCACGGGTATTCTCAAGTTCACTTGCTACGATAAGATCAAGCTGCTTTCGGTATTCTCCGATCTCACTCACTACTATAGCCTTACCGCAGGCTACCTGCCGATCTGGATACTCGGATACTTCCTGCAGGACATCCAGCAGACCATCCCGGTCAACATACCCTATTCAAACCAGTTCGTCACTCCTACCTTCAACATCACCAGTGGCAATATGCTAACCCTTGCCCAGGTCGATTATGACGACCTGATCGAATTCCCCAATCCCACCGGAGGCTGGACATACAGTTATCATGGTAATGGCTGGCCGGGTCCCAGATATGGTTACCGGGTAGATACTGCATCCAATACAGTTACCTTCATCTTTGCCCACAAAGTGATCATCCAGGCTGTGTACCCCAGTCCTGCCACCACTCGGTATCAAGCTCGCTTCCGGGGCAGGATTTACCGTTTCTACAACAGCATCTGTCCGGTCATACAGGACTATGACGAAAAGACCGACTGGGTGGACTCAGTTACGTCTTTAGACAATGCCTCCAATGAGTTCATCGGCTTCTTCATCAAGGGTGGAATCTCCGAGAACAGCTTATACAGTCTGACCAGTACCGGATTGATCGATGGACGCAGCTATGGTAGTGGGCATTGGGTGGGACATTGGGCTCAAGCGACTTTCAATGGTAATCTGTATCCGACCCGTCTGCAGCCCGGTACGGCTTACGAGACCTTCAAAGAGGAACAGACCGATAATCTCAAGGTGCTCAAGGCAATGCTCATGCTCTATAATGCCACCATCTTCACTGATGCCATTGGCAGGGTCGTACTCAAGAACAAGGATGCCTACTCTACCAATACTATCGACATAGATGACAAGGACGTAGTATCATTCATCATCAAGCGGGGTAACCAAGAGACGCCGCAGATTGAAGAGATAGACATCTTTGCCGGAGATACCACTCAACTGCAAGGCATCATCAGGAACCGCCTCATCGACTTCTACGACTCCAAGTGGAGCATTGATGCTGTCATAGACCAGTTATCCAAATACGATCTCTCGATCCAATCAAGGATACGCATCCAGAACAAGGTCTATGCCATTACCGAGCTTGAGAGAGACTTCAATAAAGACGAATACAAAGTGAAAGCATGGCTGCTATAAAGGGATTCAAACTGATCAGATGGAGCTCTCTGGGAGTGTTCTTCTTAAGCTGTGAACATGGGGAAGTCGAATACATCCCCAAACGTAAGTATCGCATAGAGAAGGAGAATGCCTTTAACCCCACCTTCATCCACCAAAGAGAAGAGTATCGGGAAGATGGCTTTGAACTGCAAGTGACCCTGAATCCAAGCGAGTTTTACAACCTCCTGAGCTTCCTGACCAATACAGGTAAGCTCTATCTTGAGTACACTGCTTACGATACCATCAAGAGCCAGTTCCCCGTAACTGTATCCCAACTGCCCAAGTGTCCGGATGATCTGCATGAGTATCCGGAGAAGATCAAGTTCAGCCTGGAATCGAGATACATCGGTTCACCCGGCTATGTGGACTTCAGCATCATCATAGTCCAGGACGATGACGAGATGGTCAGTGGCAGCCAGCAGACCTAAACCACCAACAACACCAATAGGAGCATAGATGTTCAAATACGGAATCAGCTACTACACAGTAGACAATGGAGAGCGAAAACCCGAATCAGGAGTGGATGTCCGTCTGCTTAGACCTGGAGCAGATTGGCAGACCGGAATCCCACTCATCGAGACTGGTGATACCGGCTATTACGAGTGCTTTATCGAAGATGAGAAGGACTGCGGCTTCTACGAGATCTGGGACAACCGCAACGACACCAATGGCAGCTTCAGCGGCAAGTACTGCACCATCGGTAAGCTCGATGCCCGAGGCTTGCAGAACCGCTGTATCTTCGCTAATCACATCGAAGATGGAGCGGTTACATCTTCCAAGATAGCCCCGCACTCCATCACAGCCAACCACCTCGATAACAGCACCTTCAAGCTCACCAAGCTTCAGCACGAGATACAGAACGAGTTCCGGGGAGTGGGAGACAATACCCAAAGCAGTCCTGCCAGGCTTAGAGACGACCGTTTTATCAATCATGTCCTCGATAAGGAATACGCAGAGCCACCCCACATCATCCTTACCAACATGTGCAACGCACATCTCTTCATCGACAGTGCCAAGACCGATAAAGGACAGGTAACTGTCACGATCGGTATCGGGGCTCAATTTGAAGGAGAAGAAGCCAAGTACCAGATCCTTGCCATAGCCAAAGACACACCGTAGACTTCCCGAAAGAGAAACCCGGCATAAAAAATCCGGGCTCTATATATAAGGTATAGGGATTTACTTCTGCTGGAGCCTGCAGATCAGCTCTGCCATCAGGTTGATCATCTCTTTGTAGTCTCCACATTCCCAAGCATCGTCTGCCTTGATCCTGATCTGCTCATCGGTCATGGTCTCAGACTTGAGCCAGTGTCCCCTGAACTGATTCCACCAGTTCTTGTAGTGGAAGTCCTTATCAAAAGGATAATCGCATAATCCGGGCTGGGATTCGATAATCTCTTCAATTGGCTGGTCTGTTCTATCCTCTCTCATCATTACGATTTGGCTGCCTGATGCTGCCATCTGCTCCAGCGTTGCTTGCTCCTTGCGATTCTTGTTCTGCTTGGTCATCTTGATCTCCTTCTCGGTTACCCGACTGTTAATTTATGGGTCTACACTACACCCCTCGCAACCGTGGTCAAGTCCTTTCCGCTCAACATGATAAAGAA
>JAJBBD010000078.1 GCA_020532355.1 Candidatus Cloacimonadota bacterium
AAGCTGGCGAGCCCCGATTTTTGCCTAGGTACAAATAATTTTTTTCTGGGGTTCCTTCACGCCAACGTGATAAATAGTTGCGTTGGCGTTTTTTATTGCAGAGACATGTGATAAGTAGGTGTGATATGTATGGCTGTTAAAACAGACGTATCAGGCGTTGTTGTGAATACAAACGTTTTAGCAAAATTATTTGGCGTCACAAGCAGATACGTGAACCAATTGGCTAAAGAGGGGGTTCTTGAAAAGCGAGCTCCGGGACGCTGGCCCCTTGAACAAAACGTTAACAGATATATTGAGTTTTTGCGAAGTGGCAAAAAGGATCCGGAAGAACAGGAATCAAAATCAATATATTGGGAAGAGAAGGCAAAACATGAAGCTGCCAAGAGAGAAATGGCAGAACTGCAGCTAGCAAAGCTAAAGAACCAGATGCATGATGCCACAACTATTGAACTTGTGATGACAGACATGCTTACGACCTTTAAGAACAGGTTATTGGCGTTGCCGCAAAAAGTCTCGCCTAAAATTATCGGACTCAAGAGCATTGCAGAAGTTAACGAAGCGCTGGCTCTGGAAATAAACGAAGCATTAACTGAACTTAGCGATTATTCCCCATGCTTGTTTGCCGAAGGTGGTGAAGACAATGGCGACGACGAAAGCGACGACGGATCTGTTCTCGAAGATAGCGAAAGCGGTAGCACCGCCACCTAAACTGACAGTAAGCCAATGGGCAGACCAATACAGAAGACTTGCACCTGAATCGTCTGCAGAACCAGGCCAATGGAGAACGGACAGGGCACCATACCAGCGTGAGATTATGGATGCCGTTGTAAATCCAAATATCGAAAAAGTAGTCGCCATGACGTCCAGCCAAATTGGCAAGTCCGAAGTGCTATTGAACATCATGGGCTATTACATAGACGTAGACCCTGGGCCTATTTTATTAGTCCAACCTACGCTTGAAACTGCTCAGGATTTCTCAAAGAGGCGTATATCTACTATGCTTTCGGCGACAGAAAGGCTGAAGTTAAAAGTTTCGGATTCCAAGACGCGCGATATCAATAACACGATTCTTATGAAAGTATTCCCTGGCGGGTTTTTGGCTATAGGCGGAGCCAACAGCCCTGCAGGGTTAGCAAGCAGGCCGATCAGGATACTTCTTTGCGACGAAGTTGACAGATATCCTGCAAGCGCTGGCAGTGAAGGTGATCCGATAGCCCTCGCAGAGCGCAGGACTATGACATTTTGGAACAGGAAACACGTTTATACTTCAACCCCGACTATTAAAGGAGCGTCTAGGATAGAGCTCGAATATGAACTTGGCACTCAAGAGAGATGGTGCGTGCAGTGCCCTAACTGCGACAATTATCACTTCATCATCATGAGAGACATAGTATTTAAATATGACAAAAAAGAAAATCGCAACAAGACGATTTACGTGATAAATGACGTTAAATGGCGTTGCCCTACGTGCACCAAAGAATTCGATGAATTCACAATGAAAAAACAACCGGCTAAATGGATTGCAGATAATCCAGGGGCAATCAAACGTAAGATAAGAAGTTTTAAGCTCAATGCCTTTGTATCGCCATGGTCATCGTGGGAAAAGATAGTACAGGAGTTTCTTGAGGTTAAAGACGACCCCGAACTTTACAAAGTCTTTGTCAATACTGTTTTGGGTGAGACATGGGAAGAACGTGGGGAGATAGAAGACGAAACCATCTTGCTCGACAGACGGGAACATTATGATGCCGAAGTACCGAATGACGTCTTGGTCCTTACACTCGCTGTCGACACACAAGATGACAGGCTTGAATATGAAGTTATGGGTTGGGGCAAAGATGAGGAGTCTTGGGGCATAGAAAAAGGGATTGTCTGGGGAAGACCGGACGATCAAGGCACATGGATGAGAATAGATGACTTGCTCAAAAAAGAATGGGTCAGACCCGATGGAACGGGCATGATGATATCATGTGCAACTGTTGATTCAGGCGGGCACTTTACGGAAGAAGTTTATAAATATTGCCTTCAACGAATATCGAGTGCTGTATTCCCTATACGCGGTATGGGTGGTTCTGGAATGCCGGTTATCTACAAGATATCCAGAAATAACAAATACAGGTTGCCTTTAGTGCTGATAGGCGTTGACTCTGCGAAAACAATGATCATGCAAAGGCTAAAAATAGAAAGACCAGGACCGAAATATTGCCATTTCCCACTAAACGAAGATCGTGGTTATGATTTTAACTATTTTACAGGTCTTATCTCTGAAAAAAAGGTCATCAGGAAGCAAAAGGGCAGAACAGTGGTCGTTTGGGAAAATATAGCAAAAGATAAGAGAAACGAACCGCTTGATTTGAGAGTATATAATTTGGCCGCACTTAAATTGTTAAATCCAGACTTTCACGCAATAGAAGAACGTATTAAGGGTAATATCGGGAAGGCAAATGCGACACCGCAGAGCTATAGTCAGCAGAAAAAGAAGCGATACGGCGTCGTGAAGAGAGGGCTGGAGGTATGACGATATGGGTGACACATTGGAAAGATTAAAGGCAAGGCTAGAGCTTTACTATGAAGCCGAGGCTGCGGTTTTGTCGGGTCAATCATACAGGATCGGCACAAGGACGCTGCAGCGAGCAGATCTAGCGCAGATAAGGCAAGCAATCAAGGAGCTTGAAGCTCAAATAGAAATAGTTGAGCGTAATGCCGGAAGAAGCGCCAAAAGAATAGTATTGAGGGATATATGATGGGCATAATCGATAAGTTGCTATCAGTTATAAGCCCTGTTCATGCGGCCAAGCGGGAAATAGCAAGACAGACACTTTCGACAATAAAGAATGCAGGATATTCCACCTCAGGCGCATCAACGTACAAACGCTCGATGAAGGGATGGCAAGCATGGTCAAGCAGCCCGCAAGCTGACATAGATATGAATCTTGATACATTGCGCCAGCGATCTAGAGATCTTTTTATGAGTAGCGGGCTGGCAAGATCGGCTATAAACACGTCAAGGACGAACGTAATAGGAGCTGGATTGAAGCTGAAAGCACGCATTGACTACGAGGTGCTTGGCATATCCATCGACGAAGCAGATAAATGGGAGAAAAAAACAGAACGAGAGTTTGCATTGTGGGCAGACGGATTATTTTGCGATGCCACGCGCATGAATAATTTCTATGAAATTCAGTCGCTTATATTTATGTCTTCATTGTTGAATGGTGATGGTTGGGCGTTACTCAAATTTGAAGACCCAACACCATATTTCCCGTATTCTTTGCGTATCCATACAATCGAGGGCGATAGGATCAGCACACCAATGTTTAACACAAATGCGGTGTCGTATACATACGGTCCTATCGGTTTTAGCTCAGAAACGGGCAACAGGATTATTAACGGCGTAGAGATAGATAAAGCTGGGAAAGTCGTGGCGTATTGGGTTTCAAATGCCTATCTGAATGACCCGGCAAACCCGATGGCCACGTGGGAATGGACTCGCATTGAGGCTTTTGGGAAAAGGACAGGCATTCCAAATATTCTTCAAGTGATGGTGCCGGAAAGATGTGAGCAATATCGTGGAGTGCCTTTCCTTTCTCCCATTATAGAGGAATTGAAGCAAATAAAACGATATACGGAAGCGGAACTTATGGCCGCAATCGTAATGGGGTTTTTTACAATTTTTATTAAAGAGGGAGGTGGGGCCATAGGAGATTTTCCACTTGCCGAGGCCGTGGGGGCGAAGGAAAAGATCAGCATTGACCCTGCAGATTTCGAACTCGGCGCAGGGACGATCAACACTCTGCCCCCCGGCTATGACATCGCTGCTGCAGATCCTAAAAGACCATCTTCTAATTTTGAGTCTTTTACAACGGCACTTGCCAAACATGTTGGTGCTGCGCTTGAAATACCGTACGAGCTCCTATTAAAAAACTTTACAGCGAGTTATTCCGCAAGCAGGGCAGCGCTTCTTGAGGCTTGGAAGGCTTTCAGGATGCGTCGGACCTGGTTTGCCAATGACTTCTGTCAGCCAATTTATGAAGTATGGCTTAGAGAAGCGGTATCTATAGGACGCATCGATGCTCCTGGGTTCTTTAGTGATCCGATCATAACGAAAGCGTGGGCAAGAGCCGAATGGCATGGACCTGCACCTGGGCAGGTAGACCCGGTCAAAGAAGTCCAAGCGGCTCAAATGCGCGTGCAAAACGGCTTTTCCACAAGGGAAAGGGAATCGATTGAGCTCATTGGCAGCGACTTTGATAGAAATATAGATCAATTACAGCGGGAAATTGAACGCATGAAGGCTGCTGGTGTTCCTACACAGCCACAGTAGGGAGGTGAAAAAGTGAATAAATTCTGGCAAATAAGGAATGTGAACGAAGATGAAGCAGAAATTATCCTGTATGGAGAAATATATTCTGATAACGGGCTTTGGCTGGATGAAGAAGGCAATATAACGACTCCTCGTCAGTTTTACGACGATCTGAAGGCATTAGGTGACATAAAGAGGATAACAGTTAGAATCAATTCAATAGGTGGAGATATATTTGCCGCGCAGGCTATTTATACCCAACTTAAGTCACACAAGGCCAAAATAATAGCTGTCATTGACGGTATAGCAGCCAGCGCAGCAAGCGTGGTGGCTATGGCTGG
>JAJBBD010000079.1 GCA_020532355.1 Candidatus Cloacimonadota bacterium
GCTAAAACCTTAAGTAATGTAGTTTTCCCACAACCGTTTACACCGACAATGCCCAGTTTATCTTCGGCGTGTATGCCAAATGAAGCGTTTTGGATAACTACTTTATCACCAAAAGCAACAAAGATGTTTTCTGCAGTAAGAATTACTTCCTTGGTCATATTAAATGGCGTCCCTGAGGCGATTCGAACGCCTGACCTTCACCTTCGGAGGGTGCCACTCTATCCAGCTGAGCTACAGGGACGCATATCGTATATGTCATAGATTCAAGGACAGGCTTTCTGTCAACAGATTTGCTTAAAAGAGCTTTTACCACACAGCATTCGGGCGGCATTAGGCGCATGAGTGGTTATAATATTGCATATAGTATCCGATACTTGCCGGATTTCCCATTGAGCATGTTTGTCGCTACGCAATCTGACGAAATGGTAGAGTTCACGTAAATTCATCTTGGCGTATATCTTACATAAGGAACCATTAAGTTTAAGGTAATCCTTTATTGTGGCAATAGATGTGGGGATGCTATCACCAAAAGTAACCGTTTCTCTGTGAAGCTCTTCCCAAATATCTGATCTTCCACTTTCAATAATGGCGCTAGGGATAACAAAATTACCAGTATTGCTGTTCTTTTTAAGAATGGTACACTGTCTGTGGCGTTTAAACTGAGCCCAGCAAGATTCACTCATGGTAAGTTCAAATTCAAACTCTGCTACCTCAAAAGCTCTGGGAACTTTATGCCAACTTCTCATGCCCTTAAAAGCTTGTTGCCAAAGTTGTTCTTTAGCTAAACGGGGCAGGCGGGCAAGGGTCTCAAGGTTTTCTTGCCAGCCAAGTTCACTTTGTTGGTAGATTAAAGCCGCCAAAACGGAGTCGTCGATATTCTTTGGGCTAGATAAAAGTTTGGCTTTGTTCTCCATATCAATCAAGGCCAGCCAAGGCAATTCCTGCTGCAAGAAACTGCTAAATCCTACGCTGTTTAAATCTATATTACCGCGGTAACCATCGGGCTCAGTATGGCGAATTAAAGAAGGGCATATAGGTTTTACCTTTCTATATATCATATCTTTTAGCTCTTGAGCTTCGTGCAATGGATGAATTGCCAATCTGCGCAGAAGGTGTTCTAAACTGCGGGCATTTATGGTCATGCCCATCTGGGTTTTGGTGGCTAAAGGCAAAATATACCGGGCATCTTCTTTGGCTAGGCATTCGCGATCTCTGGATTTTAGCTTAGGATTTTGTTTCCGATACATATCATCAAGCAGTTTGAACGAGGTCTCGTACTCAGTAAAGAGAGCATCCATCAATTTTTTGTATTGCTGTTTAATATTTGTTCGCCGAGAAAGCTCACGAGGGACAAGGTAATCTTTGGAAAAAGTTACATAACGCTGAGATTTTTCGGTGAAAGAGGCAATTCTGCTACGTTGAATAAGCTCGGTAAGCAACCTTGAAACGTCGATGATATCCAGATTAAACACTGCGTGTTCAGCTATGGAAGAATGTCCCATTTCATAAACGATATTCTCGTTCGAACTTCGAGCTTTGTCAATTTCAGAAAGAGCTTCCTTACGTAAAGTATCTACGTTTTTACTGCTCCTGGAAATTCGGGCATAAGCAGCAGTAATAACTTCCGGACTGGCATTATCTTTCTTAATGCCTCTTATCAAACCGGCATCAATATTGTATCCCGCAACAATCAGTTTCATGAATAATTGACCTTATATTAGTGCTTTAACGCTGCTAGCACCAATGCGGTTTGCGCCACTATCTAGCATTTGCTTGGCTGTTTCTGGATTACGGATGCCCCCGCTGGCTTTTACGCCAAATTTTGGTCCTACAACCTCGCGCATGAGAGCAATATCATCTGCTTTGGCTCCAGCAGTGCCAAATCCGGTTGATGTCTTCACAAATTTAGCTCCAGCTTTCTTACTAAAAAGGCAGCTGATTATAAGCTCTTCCCGGCTGAGATAGCAAGTTTCTAGGATCACTTTTAACAGTACTTTTTCTTCCAGGCATTGAATTGCTACTGCTTTTATGGTTTCTAATGCTAAATCCCAATCCTTACTCTTGACTGCTGCTATGTTTTGCACCATATCCAATTCGTGAATTCCTGCCTCAATTACTGCTTTTGCTTCTTTTTTGACTGCTTTCCTGCTGCCAGCGCCCAAGGGGAAATTGATAACTGTACATACTCTTACGGGGTCTTTTACTAGTTTAAGGGCTTGAGCTATAAAATAGGAATTGATGCAAACGGAAGCTGTTTTAAATTGATTTGCCATCTTACAAAGTTCTTCAATATCCTGTGAATTGGCTTCTGCCTTTAATACTGTAGCATCAATAACAGAAGCTATTCCAGAATTTGGATCGTAAAGTTCATCCGGTTCATCGGCGCGGCATTTAGCACAGTGCAGACAGTACTTGTGAGCCCCTCCGCAACGGGCAAGGGTCTGGGAAGGGAAAAATTCTTGGGCGATTTGTTCAATACTTTTCATAATGATTCTCCTTTATGAATTGCCAATTGACCACAAGCTCCAAATACCTCTGCGCCTCTGCTACGGCGTAAGGTGATGGCTTGATGAATATTTTGAGCCAGGTTGAGGAATATTTCTATTTCTTTTTCGGTGGGGCTTCGATATGGTAATTGGGGAACGGTATTATAGGGGATGAAATTAATTTTACAAGATAGGTCTCCAACAAAGGTTTTTAAGGCTTTGATGTCTTCGATACCCATGTTGATTTCTGGGATTAAGATATATTCAAATGTTATGCGGAAAGTAGTTTTAGAAAGAAAGTAGCGCAGAGCTTGTTTTAACTCTTTGAGAGGATAAATGCGGTTAATGGGCATCAAGAGACTGCGACAATTATCAATTGCCGAGTTTAAGGATACTGCCAGTTTGGTTTTGATCCTGCTATCCGCTAATTTGACAATTCCTTCC